>JAKALV010000173.1 GCA_021824055.1 Acidobacteriota bacterium | reverse complement strand
CGTCATGCGCTGCCGGTCGCCCACCGTGAGAAACAGATACCGGCCATCGGGCGAAAACGCGATCGCGGCGCCGAACTGTCCGCCGCGGCCCTTGGGCATGTCGCGCCACAACACGCGCAATTCCTCCAGGCTCGCCGTGTCCTTGCCGATCGACAGCTTCGCCCTCGCCATCGCGAGGCCCGATCCGCCGTCGCCGGGCTCGGCATAAGTCAGGTAGATGTTGTGGTCGGTCGCGTAGTGCGGCGACAGGAACACGCCCAACATGCCGCCCTGACCCTGCGCCAGAACCGCCGGGACATTCGCGACCGGCGTCTTCGCGCCGTCCTGGGTCACGAGCCACAGCGGGCCGACCTTCTCCGTGATCAGCATGCGTCCGTCCGGCAGGAACGCGATGCGCCACGGCAGGTTGAACGTGGCCACCTGGGTCATCGTGAAGGGCAGGGTGGTCTCGGACTTCTGTTCACCGGCGTTGATCTGCGCGTACGCGCCGGCCGGCACGAACGCCACAGCGAGCGCCGCAATCAGTCTGTGCATGTGCGGGAGTTTACCAGCTGCCGGAACTGCCGCCACCGCTGGAGCTGCCGCCACCGCCCGCGTCCCTTCGCGGCTTTCTGACGTCGCTCAGGAACATCGCCCGAAGCCTACACCGCCAGCGGCGCCAACGGGGCGACATCCTCGGAGACGATCGTGAGCTCCGGAGTGGTGGAGAGGTCCACCTCACGCGGCGGAATCGACCGGCCGGACGGATCGACGACGATCCGTACGATGGGGCACTCGACGAACGCGGGACGCACCTCCTTGACCAGGCCGCGGCTGCCGTCCGACAGCACGACGCCGGTGCCCGGTGGATACGGCGCGACCGACGACCGGAACACGTCGACGATGTCCGGGTCGAAGTCACGGCCGGCACGCGAGACCACGTACTCGAACGCGCGGTGGGCCGGCTCGGCGGCACTGTACGGGCGTTCGGAGGTCAGCGCGTCGAACACGTCGGCCACCGTGGCGATCCGCGCGAACTGGTGGATCGCGACGCCGGCCTTGCGGTCCGGGTAGCCCGTGCCGTCCCAGCGCTCGTGGTGCGAGCGCACGACGCTGCGCGCGAGCGCGCTGATACCGCCCGTGCCCTTCAGCATCTGGAAGCCCAGCATCGAATGCGCCCGCATGGCCGTCCACTCGTCATCGGTGAGCGGGCCCGGCTTGTGCAGGATCTCGGGCGGGACGGCCAGCTTGCCGATGTCGTGCAGCAGCAAGCCGACACCGAGCTGGGACAGACGCTGTTCGACCTGATCGAAGCGCCGCGCGCCGCGGTGGTCGGTCCATCCGTAGCGGCGCATGGCCCGGATTCCGAGCGCCAGGCCCAGCGCGGTCACCGCGAGGGAGTGCTTCATCGTGTAGCTGTCGGCATTCGCCAGGTCGTTGAGCGCCAAGGCGGACTGCGCGTTGTCGGCGATGTCGCGGCCGATCAGTTCGGCCACGGCGGTCATCTTCCGGATGGTGTCGGCCGGGAGCGCGCCGCCCTGGACCAGCGACTGCGAAACGTCCTGGAACGCGGATCGAATGGCGCTGACCGCGCGGTGCCGGGTTTCCTCCCGCAGCATCTCCAGCGGCTCGATTCCCGCCGACAGTTCATCGTCGATCCACACGGCGGTGATTCCGGCACGGCGCAGCGACCGCTGAAAACTGTCGGAGATGCGCATCCCCGCGCGGAGCAGCAGGAGGCCGTCGCCAGACGTGACGATGTCCCGGCCGATCCGGTCACCGGTGTTGAGGTGTTCGGTTGCCACCAGCCTCATCGGCGGAACCGGCGTTCGGCCGGGCCGGCGGCGGGCGGGGTCGTGTGTGAGGATCGGCGCAGCATCAAGGACAAGTCGAGTCGCTAGGGTACACGCTCGCCGCCCGAAATCCCACCAGACCCGCGGACGACTCCGCGCTCGGCGGCGCGCGCGCGTTTGGCGCCCCAGGCGCCGGCGGCTCGCTTGGGTTGCGGATCTGGACGCCCGTCCCGCCCGTCCGCCGTCTTGCCTTCGCGGCGCCGACTGGCGTAGGCTCCGCGCGGGGGGAATTCACCATGAAGAAATGGTTCTCGGCGGTACTCGCGTCGGCGGCGTGCGCATTGGTCGTGGTCGCGTCCCCGTCTGTGGCGGCCATGCCGGCGCAGACGGGGCAGGCGCCCATGACGCCGGATCAGGCCAGAAAGTTCTGCGCGAGCGGGCTGGTGCAAACCAAGCGCGGCATCGAGATCGACATCGGCAAACTGCGAGTCCTCAAGATTGATCCCAAGGTGATCGCGGCGCTCGACAGCGTCGGCACGTCGCAGGTGGCCCGCATGGAAATGGCCTGCAAGCTGCTCGCGGTCAATCTCGTCACGGCCCAGCAGTACGTCGACATGGTCGGGACCGCCGTGCAGTTCGCCGCCGAAGCCGAGGCCGTGCGGCGCAACGCCGAGAAGGCGTCGAACACACCGGAATCACCCAAAGACGCACAGCCGCCGGCCGAGGTGGCCAAGGACTACGGGCTCAAGATCGTCATTGACCCGATGTTCAAGGATGGTGGCGACATGACGCTGGTGGTCGACAAGCAGCTGCCGCGGCTCATGCAGCGGTACGTCTGCACGTGCCAGCCGCAGGCGGTGTCGAAATAGTCCCGTCACACGCCAGGGGCTTGGAGCAGTGTTCAGTTCGGTGTGGTGTCGTCCACAGTTCAAGGTCCACGGTCCAACGTCACTCGTCTATCCTCGGGTCCTGCCGGTCCCGGGGTCCTCGGTTCACGTGCACGCGCACATCGAACGAAGGACCAGCCGGACCTGCGGACAACAAGTGACCTTGGACCTTGGACCCTGAACCTTGGACGGGCGGCGACAGCAATGCGAAATGCCCTCTAACGCCGCGCCGTCGTCTTCTTCGTGGCCTTGCGGCGGCGGCCGCCTGGCTTGACTGCCTTCTCAGCCACGACATGCACGGCTTCACTGGCGCGCGCGATCCGGTTCCGTAGTTCCCTCAGGAGCGTGTCAATCTGCGCGAAATCCTCATCGACGGAGGCGAGTAGTTTCTTCACGAGGGCATCATGCACCGGAAGACGCACGCTGGCGCTGTCACAAACTGCACATTCGCAAACGCTTGCCGCGCGCGTCAGCCCCCGATCTGGGCCATCGCAAACGCGACCGCACCGGTCTGTCCCAGGGCCGGGTGATGCGAACGCTTGCCGCCGAGCACGGCGGCGATGCGTTCGCTGAGCTGCCGGTCGTCAACAGACGGATCCCGGATGAACGCGCGCAGGTCGAATCCGCCGGCTTCGTACAGACAGATCTTGAGCCGGCCGTCGGACGTCACGCGGATCCGATTGCACGACGCGCAGAACGGCTCCGTCTCGGACGCGATGAATCCCACGGTCGCCGCTCCATGGTCGACGTCATACTCCCGAGCGGGGCTGGCCCCGCGATCCGCAAATCGTGGGACCAGCACGTGGTCTCGCGCCAGTTGGGCGCGCGCCGCCTCCGCGGACATGAAGTGCCGTCCGACAAATGCCGACGCGGGACCGGTGTTCATGAGCTCGATGAAGCGCACCGTCACGCGCCATTCGACCGCAAACCGCAGGAACGCCTCGAGTTCGTCGTCGTTGACGCCGTTCATCAAGACCGTGTTGATCTTGATGGGCCGGAGGCCGGCGGCGAGCGCCGATTCAACGCCGCGCAGCGCGGCCGCGAGGTTGCCGTTGCGCGTCAGGGCTTGATACCGATCCGCGCGCAGGCTGTCGATGTGAATATTGACGCGCGACAGGCCGGCGTTCCTCAACGCAAGAGCGCGATCGGCCAGGCCCTGGCCGTTCGTCGTGATCGCGATGTCGCGAATTCCCGGAACACTCGCGATCGACTCAACGATTCGCAGCGCGTCGCGCCGCGCCAGCGGTTCGCCACCCGTCAACCTTACATGCGACGTCCCGGACTCGGCCAGCACCGACACGACGCGGTGAATCTCCGCCGGCGTCAGCATCGACGCGCCAGGGGTGACCGATCCTGGCGCGTCGGGCTGGCAGTACGGGCAGCGAAAGCCGCATCGGTCGGTGACCGAAAGCCGGAGGTACATGAACGCCTACCGGAACTTGAAGGAATAGCCCACGCCGATGTCCCACTGGTCCATCCGCAGCGTGATGTTCTGCAGACCGGGCACCTCAAGCGGGTTCGGGCCGGTCACGCTCTTCGACAACGCGCGCACCACCGACACATCAAACGTTCCCCGGCCCATGGCCCGGCTGAAGCCCGCGGTCACATGCTGCTCGATCACGCCGGGCGCCAGAATATTGAACAGCACGTCGTCCGTGCCGATCGGCTGTTTACCGTAGGAGTAACCGCCGCGCAGCGTCCACGCCGATGAGGCGCGCACCTGCAGGCCGCTTTTGAAGACCGTCATGTCCTGCCAGCCGAAGCCCGCGCCGCTGTCGTTGCCGAGCGCCGCGGACATGAGGTTGGGCAGCATCGGATTGCTGACCGACTTGACTTCGCTGTAGTTGATCCGCTGCACGTCAAACGCGAGATCGACGCGCTCGTTCGGATGGATGCCGACGCCGGCCGTGTAGTTCGACGGGATGTCGAAATCGCCCTGCTGGGCGTAGAGCCCCTGGTACTCCTTGAACTTCGTCATGAACACGCGGCTCTGATAGGCCGCGCCCACCGAGATGTACTCCGACAGTTTGCCCAGGTAGCCCACCCGCACGCCCGCGCCGACTGACGATGATGTCTTGTTGTTGGTGAGGTTGGCCGAGTCGCTCGAGAAGGCCGAGAACGCCTGAAGCCCTTCGGCCTTGAACATCTGATAGGCCAGCACCGCCGAGACGCCGATCGCATGCCGGTCATTGACCGCGTAGGCGAGCGTGGGCGCGACAAACAACTGCGACAGGTTGACGCCCGTGGACTTGAAACCAAAGGTCGCGGCGTTGTAGTTCGTGTTCATGCCGCCGTTCGCGTAGAGAAGCACGCCGGCCGCCACCTTGTCGAAACGACGGCTGTAGCCGGCGTGCGGCACCGCGAAGAGCAGACTGTCGCTCGTCACTTTGCCGGGCGCGAGACCGAATGTGCCGGGATAGCCCGACGGATTTCCGGCAACGCTGTAGTCGCGATTCGGATTGAAGAGCCCGACACCCAGGTCCAATCCGCCGGGTCCCATCGCCATGCCGGCCGGATTTGTTGCCGGCGCCGCGGGCCCGAACAACACGGCCACGCCGGCGCCGCCCATCCCTTTCGACTGGGTACCGGTGCCCAACTGGAAATAGCCGTTGCTCGCGAGCAATGTCGCGCGCGGAGTGGCAAACGCGAGCAGCGAGCAGAAAAGAAACAGGGTGATGGACTTGCGCATGTAGATCCTCCTGACCTGTGCAATGCACGGAACGCGCCAACGCCCGGGCGGGCGGGCCATAATGCGTGTGTGGAGTCTCAGTCGTCTGAATTCGTGCGCGCCATGAGCGGAGTCTTCGAAAGTCTCGGGCGCGCGCTCTTATGCGTGGACGCGGATTTCTGCGTCGTCCACGCGTCGCCGGGGATCGATGCGATCGCCGGCGCGGGCGCCGCGGATCTGCTGGCCGGGCGTTCGCTCGAAGAATCGTTCGGCGCGGAACTCTTCGGCCCGCAGGGCACGCTGCGCCGCGCGCTCGTCGGCGGCGAGCGCCGCGAAGGTTGGGGCGCCTCGATTCGCGTGGGCGAGGAGCGCCGGATGCTGTCGCTGACCGCGGCGCCGGTGACGAGTGTGGACTCGCCGCTCTGCGATCCGCGCGTCGCCTATCTGGTGGTGGTGCGCTCGGGCGAGGATCCGGGAGAGGCCGGCGTGCTGCCCGCGATGTTCTCGGGGCTGGTCGCCGCGTCGACGGCGATGCTCGACGTGTTCCGTCTGGTGCAGCACCTGGCCGAGAGCGATGCCACGGTCCTCATCACCGGCGAGAGCGGCACGGGCAAGGAACTGGTCGCGCGCGCGCTGCACGAGAATTCGCCGCGGCGCGGCGGACGCTTCGTCGCGGTGAACTGCGGCGCCATTCCCGCGGACCTGCTCGAGTCGGAATTGTTCGGCCACGTGCGCGGCGCGTTTACGGGGGCCGTGCGCGATCGCGAGGGCCGCTTCGAACTGGCCAGCGGCGGCGCGCTGTTTCTCGACGAGGTCGGCGACCTGCCGCTGCCGCTGCAGGTGAAGCTGCTGCGCGTGCTGCAGGAGCGCACGTTCGAACGCGTCGGTGAGAACCGCACGCGGCGCACCGACGCGCGCATTATCGCCGCCACCAATCGCGATCTGAAGCGCGAGGTGGCCGAGGGTCGCTTTCGCGAGGACTTGCTCTACCGTCTGCGCGTGGTGCCGATCGTTCTGCCGCCGCTGCGCGCGCGCCGCGGCGACATCGAGCCCCTGGCGCACCACCTGCTCGCGCGCGTGACCTTGCGCCACGGCCGCTCGCTGCGCCTGTCGTCCGATGCCCTTCGCGTCCTGCTCGATTACCCCTGGCCGGGCAACGCGCGTGAACTCGAGAACGCGCTCGAATACGCGGTGGCCGTGTGCCGCGGCCAGACGATCCATCCCGTGGACCTTCCCGCCGAGGTCCGCGAACACGCGACGTCGATGGCGTCGACGACCGACGCGGACAACCCGGCCGCGCGCCATGCCGCCGAGTCGGGCGCGGATCCCGGCGAGCGCCAGCTCGTCGAGCAGGCGCTGACGCGCCACCACTGGAATCGCGAGAAAGCGGCCGCCGAGCTTCGCATGAGCCGCACCACGCTCTGGCGCAAGATGCGCGAGTACGGATTGGCGCGCTGACTGCGTTGAAACATTTCGTCCACAAGCGAAACAAGATGTCGCAACGTTGTGTTCCGTCGTCCGTGCGTTGTACGGCCGCGCCGTAGAGGCTCCGCTCAGGCCGACTCCCAGGAAACCTGGCACAAACACTGCTCTTTAGTACAGGCAGGAGAGTGGGAATGCCACGTACGTCGCGCAGGCGCTTTTTGCAGATCTCGGGTGCCGTCGCGGGTCTCGCCACCGCGTCGAGCTGGGGTCTGACGCGGGTGCTCGATGCGCAGGCCCGGCGAAACGCGACCGGTCCGCTCC
>JAKALV010000172.1 GCA_021824055.1 Acidobacteriota bacterium | reverse complement strand
CATCGCGAGCACGACGGTCGAACAGTTGGGATTGGTGACGATCGCGCCGGGCCACCGCTTCGCGGCGCGCTGCTCGGGCAGCAGCATCAGGTGCTCGGCATTGATCTCGGGAATCAATAGCGGCACGAGCGGGTCCATGCGGAAGTTGCGCGCGTTGCTCATGACGATGTGGCCGGCGGCGGCGAAGGCGGCTTCCACGTCGCCGGCCACCGAGGCATCGAGCGCGGAGAACACGACTTTGGGGCCGCGGCCGGGGATGCAGGCATCGACGGTCATCGACGCCGCGCGGTCAGGCATCGGCGCGGCCAGGCGCCACGGCGCCGCCTGCGCGTACGGGCGGCCCTCCGAGCGCTCGCTCGCGGCGAGCCACGTCACGCTGAACCACGGGTGCCGCGCGAGTCGTGACACGAACTGTTGCCCGACGACCCCGGTGGCTCCCAACACGCCGACTTCGATCTGCCGATTCATTGCCGTCGCTCCAAAAAAAAACCCGCCGGGCTCTCGCCGGGCGGGTCTTGAAGATTTGACAGTTATTGGTGCTGTCTAGGTGTTCATCTCCACCGCCCCCGCATGCGCGCGCATCCGCTTGGCCCGCTTATTGGCCCGCTTGGATTTGACGACATGATTGGTGGCGGAGAACATTGGCGAAAAGATTAACACAACTCTGAATGTCGCAAAGGGGCAAAGGGCCAAAAAGACAAAGAGGCAATGAAGGTCTTCACTGCCCCACTGCCTCACTGCCCCACTGCCCCACTGCCTCATTGCCCCACTCGCTCTTTATTGAGGAGCTCTTTCTTCACCCTGAGTCCCCATCTGTATCCCCCTTCGGCACCGTCGGCCCGCACCACGCGATGGCAGGGCACGACGAGAGCCACGGGGTTGGTGGCGCAGGCACGCGCCACGGCTCGGACCGACGATGGCGAACCGATCGCGCGGGCAATGTCGGAGTACGAGCGCGTCTGGCCACGCGGGATGCGCGTCAGCGCGCGCCACACCCGCCACTGAAACGCCGTGCCGCGGATGTCGACGGGCAGTTCCGGCGGCAGCGGTTTGGCGGACGCGACGGCCTGTGCCGCGTTGAGCAGCGGCCGCAGCGCGCGTGTCGGGCGCTCATCAATCGACGCGAACGGAAATTCCTCACGCAACGCGCGCTGCATCGCCGTATCGTCACCGACCTGAACGAAGCACAGTCCGCGCTCGGTCGCGGCGACCATCACGTGACCGATCGGCGACATGCCCGAGAGCCAGTGGATCGTCGCGCCTTTGCCGCCGCGGCCGTAGGTGGCCGGCGTCATGCCCGGCAAACGGATCGCGTCGTAAACGCGGCTCGGCGAGCCGAACCCGGCGCTGTAGATCGCGTCGGTCACGCGCTTCCCTGTTTTCACGGTGTCGAGAAACCGCTGGCGCCGGCAGGCGACAACGTAGTCGCGCGGCGAAAGGCCGAGGACGTCGCGAAAGGCGCGCTGGAGGCGAACCGGCGTGGTGCCGCCGACTTTGGCCAGGCGCGCGCTCGTCCAGGCCGCGTCGGGACGCGCCAGTACGGCGGCACAGGCGAACTGAACGGCTTGCTTCGCGGAGGGAGTGCCGGCAGCCATCGCAGAGATCATCATGTCTCAGACGATAGCCGCCGGGAGTCATAGAGAACTATCCGGATTACGACAGCAAGACAGTTCGGGGGGCTGGCGCGCGCAGTTCGGGGGGCTTCGATCGTGGATAGGTTCGGCGTGTCTCGCAGTCGCACTGCGCGCATCAGCCCCCGAACTACACGCGTCAGTCCCCGAACCTCAAGCGTCCGTTCGAACCTCGCGCGTGAGGCTCCCGAACCTTCTGCCTGCGCGAAGCCCCCGAACGGTTCCTAGTTGTCGGGGCCCTTCGCCTGAATGATGTCGGCCTTGCCCTGAGGCGATTCGGCGATGCCGACGCGCGTGAACGTCAGCGGATAACTCGTGAACGACGCGGCAAACATGCCGAGCGTGAGCCGGGTGAAATCCTGCTTGAGCGTGATCACGCGGCTCTTGCGTTGGGCGGCCTGCTGCGCGGCCAACTGTTCGGGAGTGGGGCCAGCACATCAGCGGCATCGGATCCCTGGCCGTGCATCGTTGCGGCCGCCGCCAGGCATAGCGCGACCACAACGCTCCTCCTGAGACTCACGTTGAATCTCCTCCGCCGCTGTTAGACGAAGGAAATGGAAAGTTGGATGGGTTTTGCCGAACAGCCCTTAAAACCCGAACCGCATCCCGACCTCGACCTTTCGCGGATTCGCCACGTTGGTTGGCTGGCCGAAGAACTGCGACGTCATGACGCCGCTGTACCCGATGTAGTTGTTGTGGTTGGTGATGTTCGACGCGGCGATGTAGAAGTTGAGCTGATACCGCTTGTCGGCGGCGCCGCCGCTGAAACCGCCCTGCGGCCCGCTCGCGCCGCCCCCGATGACGATCATCACGCCCTGCGGCCCACCCCCGCTCGCGGGCGGGCGCGTGCCGAAGCCGATCGCGTAGTTGATCCGGCCGCCGATGTCCCACTGCGCCGCCGTCCACGCCGAGTTGCGCGGCACGCCGGCCGGACGATCGTTGAACACGCCGTCGCCGTTGTTGTCGCGACCCGTGGTGATGTTGTACGGCGAGCCCGATTGCTGCCGCGCGTTCAGGCTGATGCTCAGATTCTGAACAGGCGCCATGTTGAACGCGCCCGAGAACCGATGACGCGGCATGATCGGGCCCCATTCGGATGACAGATCGTTCCCGCTCGCCGGCAGCGAGAACGGCCCCGTGCCGTTCGACTCGGCCTTGATGAACGTGTAGTTCACGAACAGGAACGTCCGCTTCCAGTTGAGCGCGACCAGATTCGCGCCGATGTTGAACTGATGCACCTTCTGCTCGGCGTCGGCCACCACTTCCACCACGTTGGCAAAGTCCAGGTCGGGCCGGACGCCGGCCACCGGCGCATTCAGATTGCTCCCGCGCAGCACGTGCGCGCCGAACCGGTACGTGTAGCTCGCATTCATGCGCAGCGCCCCGGCAATCTGCCGGTCGATGCCGATGTTCGCGCTGAGGCTGTCCGGCAACCGAAGACCGTGGCTGAGCAGATACCGATTCGTGGGCGGCGTCAGCCCTGCAAGGCCCGGATCGGGATAGCCGGGGAACGGCACGTTCAGCTCGCGTTGCCGGTATCCGTCCACACGCAGCGTCTGCTCGTACGTCGACGTTCCGAGCCAGTCCGTGAAATACCCGATCCCGCCGCGGAACGTCGTCTTGCCGTCCTTGAACGGCGACCACGTGATCGACGCGCGCGGCGAGAAGTTTCTTTGGTCAGCCAGAAGATTCTGCGCCTCGTACCGGAGCCCCAGGCTGAGCATCGTGGCCTTGTGCACGCGCCAGTCATCCTGCAGATACACGCCGGCCTGGAAGTTGTCATACCGCACGGTCGGATCACCGATGCGGCGCGAGTAGCTGGCGGGCTTGCCGGCCGCGTAGTCGGCCAGGCTCGCGAACGTGAACGTGCCCAGGTAGTTTGACGATGAGTCGGAACGGTAGCGGCCGCCTTCGAACAGCACGCCGGTGCGCCAGGAGTGACGGCCGCGCACGTAGTCGAGATCGGTCGCCGCCTCGAACTCCACGCGATGATCGCCGCCGGCCTGCTGCGCGCCGCCGGACGTGAACGCGTCGTTCACGCGGATCGTCGGGGCCTCGACCAGCGAGGTGGAGGTGGTATCCGACCAGCGCACCTGCACGCGCGACTGCGTGAAGAAGCGCTTGCCGAGCGGGCCGTTTTCCGACACCCGCGCGGTGTTGTCGACGCTGTCCTGCCGGTACGCCGTGGTCGCGAGGTTGAATCCGCCGACTCCGAGGTTGCGCCGCGCCGACGAATTGCGCGCGAAGCTGAGACGCAGCGAGTGATCCGTGTTGATCGCCGAATCCACCCGCGCGTTGATCGAGTACCGGTCGGCCGGCTGGCGGATCGCCTCGGCGAGCGTGCCGTCCGGCGTGGCGGCGAGCAGGTTCGTGGAGGTGTAGTCGGTGGCGCCGGTGAGGTTGAGCGAATACGACGACTGATTCTTCCGGATCGGTCCGCTCAGGTTCAGCCCGTACTGCCGCAGCGACTCGTCGCCCTTGACCGGCGTGAACGGATTGCGCGCATTCAGGGCATCGTCGCGCAACGTGACGTCGGTGCTGCCGCGGAAGCTGCCGAGCCCGGGCTGGGTCATGATGTCGATGAACATCATGCCGTTCATGCCGCCGTGATTCTCTGCGGCCATCATGTCCATGCGCGGCAGGCGGATCGAGCGGATCTGCGATTTCGGCGGCAGCTTGCCGCCGGTGAAACCATCCACGCGCATCGTCGCGCCGGGCGGCGACATCGCCTTGAGCGCGGCTTCCATTTCGTCGGGATCGTCGGGCAGCGCGGCGATCTGCTCGCGCGTCAGCACCGTGGAGAAGGCATCGCCCCGCGGATCGAGCGCGGCGCTCTGCTTGTCACGGCCCACGGTCAGTGATTCGTCGACTTTCTTGAGGGGCAACATGATCCGCTGGCGGTTGTCGCCGGCGCGCACGCGCACATTGGGCACCGTGATCGTCTCGAACGCGTCAAACGACGCCTGGATGGTGTAGCGGCCGGGCACCAGGCGCTCGAACGTCGCGACGCCCGTCCCGGACGTGGCCGCCGGCGTCAACGCCACGGCACGCGTGGCGTTGTCCTGGCCCGTCACGGTGACGGTCGCCCGGGGAATGACTCCGCCGCTCTGATCCACGACGGTCACGAGCAGCCGTCCGCCGCGGTCCATCTGGGCGAGCGCCGGCCAGGCCGCGCACACCACGAGCGCCAACGTCAGAAACCCGCGTTTGAGCATGGCTACTTCACCGTCTCGAATTGCTTCGGATCGATCTTTGGATTGATCCGGTATTTCTCGATCGTCACTTCCGTTGAAGGCTTGCCGGCGATCGCCTGTTGAAAAAGATGCGGCAGCTGCACGCCGTCCACCGTCCGGTAGTCGCCGTAGAACATGCGGTACTCGACGATCTTGCGGCCGGCTTCCGCTTCGGCCATGCGCGCCTTGAGGTCGGCCATCATCTTGTCGCGCTCCTCCGGCGTCATGGCCTTGCCGCCCGCGCCGCCGCCGGCCATGGTGAACGTCTGGACCCTGCCGCCGCCCGCCGCCGCCCCGCCGCCGGGCACGGTCGAGGTGAGCCGCAGCGGCTCCTTCGCCATCCAGCTGAACATGAGCGGCAGATGGCTCTTCTGATCGACGAAGAGCTTGCCGGCGAAATCGTCCGGGCCTTTCACATCGATCACGTCGGCTTTGCCGTCGGGCGACTCGGCCTCGCCGCCATACGCGTACGCGAGCGGATACCCGGCCACCGACGCGCCGAACATGCCCAGCGACATGCGCGCGAATTCCTGGCGGCTGTTGATCAGTTGCCGCCGCTGATCCGCCGCCTTCTGTTCCGGCGTGGCGTTGGGGCCCGCGCCGGGGCCGCCGGCCGAGATCATGATCCGCATGCCGCCCGTCTGCGGCGGCTGTTCCGTGTCCTGAATCAGCGCATCGCCGTTGAAACCGGCTTTCACGGAAATCGCGCCCATGGGCGTTTGCGCCACGACCTGTTTGGCAAAATACTTGTCGGGCAGTTCGAGCATCAGCTCGTAGTCGCCGCCCATCGACGTCTCGCCCATTGCGCGCTCGCTCCTGCCCGTGGCCGACAGCGCCGTGATTGCGGCCAGCTTCCGCTCGCCGCCGAGCGCCTTGCGCACGTCTGCCATCACGCTGGCGGCGTCGCCGCCCTGCGCCATCAGCAGCGCGCCGGCCGCCATCACCACCGCTCCCGTGCCCGCCAACCACCGCGTCGACACTTTCATGTGGTCCCTCCGACCTGTGTGCATCGCGGCGCCACCGGGCCCGCGTTGAGATTTGACGGAGCTATCGTGACGGTTGGCTGGCGCGCGGTGGTTAAGAGTCCGCTAAGAGTTTGTTAAGAGAACTGTGAGCCGCAACCCGGATGCTAGACTCCGGTCATGGCTCGCCGCCGGCTCCCCCTCGCGCTGCTCTGGCCGACCGGCCTGGTGGTGCTCGTCGGCGTGCTCGCGTTCTTCCAGTACAAGTGGCTTGGACAAGTGAGCGAAGCCGAACGCAGCCGGCTCCGCACCACGCTCAACCAGCGCGCGCGCGAGTTTGCCGACGACTTCGATCGCGAAATCGGCCGCGCGTACAGCGCTCTGCAGATGAGCAACGATACCGTGCGGGCAAAGGACTGGGACACGTTCGCGAAGCGCTACGACCAGTGGAAGGAAGCCGCGCGTTTCCCCCAGCTGATCCGCAACATCTATCTCACCGCCGATCCGGCGTCGGCCGATCCGCTCCGGCAATTCGATCCCGCCGCCCGCACGTTTCGCCCCGTGCCCTGGCCGGGGGAACTCGCGCCCGTCAACGCCCGCATCCAGCCGCTCAAGAATCCCATCGAGCCGCCGCCTGCCTTGCCAAACGCATTCCGGTTCGTCACGCTCGGAGGCTCGCCGATCGTCGCCGAGGTGCCCGCGATTCTGGTGCCGGTGCGGGGCGCGCCGCCGGAAGTGATTGCCACGTCATCACAGCTCAATGTCACGGCGTTCCGTCTCCACCCCGCCTACGTCGTCCTCGAGCTGGACCGCGCGTTCATGGTGAACACGATGCTGCCGTCGCTGGTGGAGCGGCACTTCGCGGTGGACGACTACCGCGTGGCGGTGACCGACCGGCGCGCGCCGGACGTACCGCTCTTCACGAAGGGACTGGCCGCCGGCGCAACGATTCGCCCGGCCGACGCCGACGCGACGTCGCAGTTCTTCGCCGTCCGCATCGACGGCTTCACGGACGCCATCGCGGCGGCGCTGAAGCCGATCCCGGGCACGGCCCCCATGCGCGTGACGCCGGACTCGCCCTCCGCGCCGCCAACCGCAACAGCGGGACGCTTCTCCATCGTCGTGCAGCAGGAACGTTCCGGCGTTGAAGCCATGCGCGCGACGAACGTGCAGTTTGGCGGCGGCGCGTGGCAGATCGTCCTTCAACATCCCGCCGGATCGTTGGAAGCCGCGGTCACGCGGGCGCGC
>JAKALV010000171.1 GCA_021824055.1 Acidobacteriota bacterium | reverse complement strand
TCCAGCAAATTCGCGACGGTGCTGCGTTGCGCGTCGGCTGTCAGGGCCGTGACCGTGCCGCTCCCGCGGCCCGTGGACGGATTCAGTCCGAGCGCAATCAGCGTGGGCCGAAACGACGCATCGGCCAGCGCGGCGTCCGACACGCGGTACGACTCGTACTCGCGCGCAAACGACAACGACACCGAGTTGCGGGCGCGCGGTCCCGCCGACGTGTCGGCCTTCGACGACGCCCGCAGCAATCCGATGCGGCCGCCGTTGGTGCGGAGCGTGTAGGCCGGGGTATTCGCGTACCAGCTCTGCGCGCTCGCGCCCAGCGAGACGCCGCCGACCAGCGACGGCTCGTTGAACGACAGGCGGACACCGCGGTCGAGCGCCGAGAACTTGCCTTCCACGCCGGCCGTGCGCGCGCCGCCGAGGAAATTCAGATGACGCCAGTTCGCGGCCACGCGCGCGTGGTCCTCGGACCCGTAGCCCACGCCGAACGTGAACTGCCGCAGCGGCGCTTCAATCACGGTGATGTTCGTCGTCACTTCGCCCGGCGTCTTCTCCATGTCGCCGGCTTCCACGCTGGCGAACCGGAACAACTCGAGGCCGTACAGCCGCCGCTGGCTGGTCTGCAGCGCGCTGAGGGCGAATTCGTCGCCGCGCTTGAAGGCCAGCTCGTGCAGGATCACGTCGGCCTTCACCGATGTGTTGCCGTGAATCACCACGTCACCGAACCGCGCGAACGGGCCCGGCGCGGCCGTGAACACGACCACCGTCCGGCGGGCGTCGGTGCCGGGCCGCTCGACGATCGACACTTTCGCCGCGGGATATCCGTGATCGCGCAGTTCATCGAGCGCCATGCCCCGCACCACTTCCACGCGTTCCTGATCGCGCGGCGTGCCGGGGTCCAGCGCCATGCGCGCGCGCAGGCTGTCCATGTGCGTGGGCGGCAGCGCCTCGAAGCCGTTGAATTCCACCGCCCCGATCACGACGGGCAACCCTTCCGAGATCACCACGGTCAGATCCATCTCGGTCTTCGCCGCGTTGTACTTGGTGCGAAACGACGTCACGCGCGCGTCGGGGAAGCCGCGCGACGCGTAAAACGCCTCGAGCCGCTTGAGGTCGTCGGTGAATTGCTGCCGGCTGAAATAGGTCTTCGTGGCCCACGGCAGCCGGCTGCTCCCGCGCGTCGCCAGGGCCAGCCGCAGCTCCGCCTCGGGCACCTGACGCACGCCTTCGAACGCCAGGTGGCGAACGACCACGCCCTCGCCGTCCCGGCACGCCGACACGAGCAGGATGATGAGCAGCGCCATCAGGCTGCGTGCCGCCACTTTCAAGGTAAGATTCCGCTCGTTGTTCACGGACAGGAGACCACGTTCGATTATGGCCGAATCCCCAGCACGCATGGTGTTCTGCACGAAGCTCCAGCGCGAACTGCCGGGCCTGGATGCGCCTCCATGGCCCGGGGCGCTCGGCCGACGCATTTATGAACACGTCTCACAGGACGCCTGGGAGATGTGGGAAGAGCGCATGAAGATGATCCTGAATGAGTACCGCCTGCTGCCGTTCCAGAAGGAAGCGCAGGATCTGGTGGCCAAGCACATGGAAGAGTTCTTCTTCGGCCAGGACGCCGTCCTGCCGCCCGGTTTTACCCCCGAACGCTAGCGCGCCCGCGCGCTACATAAAGGAGCGACCTGTGGCAAGCGACGACCGCAAGTTTTTCGGACACCCGATCGGCCTCTCGACGTTGTTCTTCACGGAGATGTGGGAGCGTTTCTCGTACTACGGAATGCGCGGATTCCTCATCCTGTTCCTGGTGGCGCCGCTGGCCGGCGGCGGCATGGGCCTCGACACCGTCACCGCCACGGCCATCTACGGCACCTACACCGCCATGGTCTACCTGATGAGCGTGCCCGGCGGATGGCTCGCCGACCGGGTGTTCGGACAGCGCCGGTCCGTGCTCTACGGCGGCATCCTCATCGCGGCGGGACACTTCACGCTCGCCGTACCCGCCCGGACCGCGTTTTTCCTGGGCCTTGTGCTGATCGTGCTCGGCACCGGTCTGCTCAAGCCCAACATCAGCGTCATCGTCGGCCAGCTCTACGGCGAGCAGGACATCCGGCGCGATGCCGCGTTCTCCATCTTCTACATGGGCATCAACCTTGGCGCGCTCCTGGGCCCGCTCGTGACCGGGTATCTGGCGCAGGAGGAGAGCTTCCGCCGGATGATCGTCGGCTGGGGTCTCGATCCGAACACCACGTGGCACTTCGCGTTCGGCGCGGCCGGCGTGGGCATGACGCTCGGCGTCATCCAGTACGCCCTCGGCGGACGGAAGCTCGGACAGGCCGGCGTCGCGCCCGGCGGCGCGCACACGCCCGCGCTGGCGGCCAAGTACAGGACACAAGCCACGATCTGGCTGGGGCTCGTCGTCGCCGTGATCGCCGCGGTGACATTCGCCAGCATGAGCGGGATGCTGTCGATCACCCCGATCGGGGTCCGCGATTGGGTCGGCTACTCCCTGCTCCTCATCACGGTGCTGTTCTTCGCCACCTTGTTCTTTGACAGGTCGTGGACCACGGCCGAACGCGCCCGCCTCGTGGTGATCTTCATCTTCTTCGCGTGCGCGTCGATCTTCTGGTCGGTGTTCGAACAGGCCGGATCGACGCTGAACCTGTTCGCCGACCGGAGCACGGCCAATCAGCTCTTCGGGTTCAACTTCCCGAGCAGCTGGTTCCAGTCCCTCAACTCGTTCTTCATCGTGATCTTCGCGCCGGTCATCGCGTGGATCTGGATCAAGTGGGGCGCGCGCCAGCCATCGGCGCCGACCAAGTTCGCGTGGGGCCTCGTGGGCGTGGGCCTCGGCTTCATGCTGCTGGTGATTCCCGCGAAGGTCGCGGCCACGCCCGGCGTGCTGGTCAGTCCGATGTGGCTGACGTCGGTCTACCTGATCCACACCATCGCCGAACTGCTGCTGAGCCCGGTCGGCCTGAGCTCGATGACCAAGCTCGCGCCGCCGAAGATCGTGGGCGCGATGATGGGCGTGTGGTTCCTCGGTGCGTCGGTGGGCAACTTCCTGGCCGGCACGATGGCCGGCATGTATGAAGCGATGCCCCTCGCTACGCTCTTCTGGCGCGTCAGCCTGCTGCCGATCGCGGCGGGCCTCGTGATGCTGGTGTTCTCGAAGAAGTTCACCGCCATGATGGGTGGCGTGAAGTAGCCCCGGCACGTGGCGCTCGACGAATACCGGAAGAAGCGCGACTTCACGAAGTCGCCCGAACCGAAAGGGAGCGCGCCCGGGCGGCGTGCTCCCCGCAAGAAGAAGATCGCGCCGCTCTTCTTCTGCGTGCAGAAGCACCTGGCCAGCCACCTGCACTACGACCTGCGCCTCGAATGGAAGGGCGTGCTGATGTCGTGGGCGGTGCCCAAAGGGCCGTCGCTCGACCCGTCCGTCAAGCGGCTGGCCATGCACGTCGAGGATCACCCGAAGGAGTACGGCACGTTCGAGGGCGTGATTCCCGAGGGCTACGGCGCGGGCATCGTCATGCTCTGGGACCAGGGCACGTGGCAACCCGAGGTCGAGGACGTGGACGCGGCGCTCGCCAAAGGCGACCTGAAGTTCACGCTGGACGGCTACAAGCTCAAGGGCTCCTGGGTGCTCGTCCGGACACGGGGCTACGCGAGGCAGAGCACGCCGCGCGAGCCGCACGAGGCGTTTGGCCAGAGCGACGGCCGGAGTTGGCTTCTGATCAAGCACCGCGACCACTGGTCAGGGGCGCTCGACATCGGGGAATTTGCGCCGCTCAGCGTCAAGAGCGGCGAGGACTTCCCGGCGATTCTGGCGGCCGACACACCGGCCCTTTGGCAGACACACCGGCCGGTTTCGACCGGCGAAACCGGTGCTATGCTTCGGCACGTTATTGATCAGGCGGCGCAATTGCGCGCCGCCGCCGAGCGTGCCCGACGTCGCACGCGGAGGGGGAACACATGAACAAAACCGTACTTACGCTGAGCCTCGCGCTGATCTGCGCCGTGGGTCTCTCGGCGCAGGCCCAGCAGACCGCACCGGCCGCTCCGAAACCCGCGCCGGCCGACGCGGACGCCAGGGTCACGATCGCCGGCAACTGGAACATCTCGCTCGACGCCGGCCAGGGTCCGATGGACATCGCCGCCACGATGAAGCTCGACGGCAAGAAGCTCACCGGCATGCTCTCGAGCCAGATGGGCGATGTGGCGCTCGAAGGTGAATTCGTCGACGGCAAGGCCATCTTCTATATCAGCTTCGACGGCGGTGGCGGCGCCATGGACATCACGTTTGTCGGCACGATGAAGGACGCGGACAACGTGTCGGGCACGATGACCGGCCCCATGGGCGAGATCCCCTGGGTCGGCACGCGCGTGAAGGGGTAACGCGATGCGACGCTTACTGACCGCTCTCCTGCTGCTGCCTCTGCTTCTGCTCGGGGCCGCGGCATCCGCGCAAACCCCGGCGCCGGCCGCGAAAGCCGTTGACCTCACCGGCAAATGGACGATGGTGCTCGAATTGAGCATCGGCTCGTCGAATCCCGCGCTCGTGCTGAAACAGGACGGCGACAAGCTGACCGGCACCTACACGGGCCGGTACGGCGAGTTCAAGCTGACCGGCACGATCGCCGCGGACCGCACGTTCCAGTTTCAGGTGGCCATGGAAGCCGAAGGCCAGGCCGTGACGATGTACTTCTCGGGCGAGGCGGCGGCTGATGGACAGACCTTGACGAAAGGCGTCTGCACGATCGAAGGTCTCGGCGACGGCACCTGGGCGGCGAAGCGAGACAAGACCCTGTAAAGGCAGAAGGGGCAAGTTCTGAAGCGGGGCAGGAGGATGAGATAATCTCCTGCCCCGCTCTTTTTTCTGTTCTGTTGGGAGTTGTCATGACGAAGTCACGCGTTCTCGGTTCGGCCGTCGCCTGTGCGGCGGTTGCCTTCCTCATCACTGTTACGGCCAACACGCGCGTTGACGCGCAGAATCGGAAGAACTTTTCGATTGTGGCCACCGACACCGGCCACGCGGCGCTGGGCCTGGCCATTCGCAAGCTGAATGTCGCCGGCACGTACATGCAGGCCCCCGCGCATCCCGATGACGAAACCAACGCGCTCTTCGCGCTCTACGGCTACGGCATGGGGATGCGCGTCATCGACGTGCAGAACAATCGCGGCGACGGCGGCCAGAACGAAATCGGCCCCGAGCTCTTCCGCGACATCGGCGTCCTGCGCACGGAGGAACTCCTGGCCGCGCATCGCATCGACGGCGCCGAGCAGTACTTCACGCGCGCCATCGACTACGGCTATTCCTTCGACCCGGAGGAAGTGATCCAAAAATGGGGCCGCGAGCGCATCGTCGGCGACTACGTCCGGTTCATTCGCGAATTCCGGCCCGACGTGCTGTTGACGATGAACATTCAGGGCGGCGGCGGCGATCGCGCGCACGAAGCCACGACGATTCTCGCGCGCGAAGGCTACCTCGAGGCCGGCGATCCGACGAAGTATCCGGAACAGTTGCGTGAAGGCCTGCGGCCCTGGCAGCCGTACAAGCTGTACTTCGCGGGCGCGGGCCTGGGCGCGGGCCGCATCGGCGGCGTGGCGCCGTTGACGCCGGCGCCTCCCCCGCCGGCGCATCTCTGCCGCGTAGACAGCGCCGTCTACGACCCGCTGCTCGCGCGAACGTACGCGGACATCAGCAACGACGCGCGCAGCAATCACAAGTGCCAGGGCATCGGCGGCATGCCGGCGGTTCCCGGGTTCGCGCCTCCGGGCCGCGGTGGGCGCGGCGGCGGAGCCCTCGCGGCGGCAGGCGGACGTGGCGCGGGCGGCGCCGTGCCGGCCGGCGCGCCCTACACGCTGATGGCGACCACGCCGGACTTGGCGGGGCAGAAAGACAAGGACGAGACGTCCTTTTTCGATGGCATCGATGTGAGCCTGGCCGGACTCGCCCGGTACGCGGGCACGAATCCTCCCGCCGCACTGAAGGCCGGACTGGCGGCGATCGCGGAACAGGCCGAGCAGGCCAAGCAGGCCTTCGACGACGGAAACGACGCGCGCACGGCAGCGCCGGTCGAAGCGGGTCTGACCGCCGTCCGCGCGCTGCGCAGCCAGCTCGGCTCGATGGGCCTCAGCGGCAGCGCGCGCTACGAAATTGACTTCCGCCTGAAGGTCAAGGAAGCCGACTACGAAAACGCGGTCATCCTCGCGCACGGCCTGACGTTCTTTGCCGTGGCCGACGATGGTCTCGTGATCGGCGGCCAGCCGGTGCGCGTGCAGATCGCGGCCGAGAATCGCGGCGCCGGCGACGTCACGGTGAGCCGCGTCACGGTTGCGGGCCTCGACGGCGCCAGCGCGTGCGCGCCGGGCACCGCGAAGCCGAATGCGGTCTACACATGCACGTCGAACGGCACCGTGCCGGCCCATGCGAAGGTCACCGATCCGTACTTCACGGACAACTACTGGAAGCACCCGTCGAATCCGGCGGCGTACGACTTCGATCCGAGCGTGCCGTTCGGCGTGCCGTTTGCGCCGACGCCGTTCCGCGTCACGTTCACGGTGAAGGCCGGCAGCGTGGAGGTCACGCGCGATCTGCCCATCGAGTACCGCTACGTCAAGGACATCTACTTCGGCGACAAGCAGATGGAGTTGAACGTGGTGCCGGCATTTTCAGTGTCGGTCACACCCGAGCTCGCGATCATTCCGTCGGGGGGCGCGGCCTCGCGGCCGGTGACGCGCGAGATCTTCGTCTCGGTGACCAACGGCGGCAAGGGGCCGGCCGCCGCGACGGTCGCCCTCACGTTGCCCGCGGGATGGAAGGCGACGCCGGCGAGCGCGCCCATCACATTCGAAAAAGAAGATGAGGCGCTGTCGGCCCGCTTTGCCGTCACGGCGCCGGCGATGGCCAGGCCGGGCGATTACACGCTGAAGGCCGTGGTCACGTCGAAGGCGACCGGCGCGACGGA
Source organism: Acidobacteriota bacterium (assembly GCA_021824055.1). Taxonomy (GTDB): domain Bacteria; phylum Acidobacteriota; class Vicinamibacteria; order Vicinamibacterales; family SCN-69-37; genus SCUN01. The sequence continues at coordinate 148 of JAKALV010000171.1, read as the reverse complement.
GTTCAGCACCGGCTATCAGGTAATCGAGTACCCGCACATCCAGCGCCGGCAGGTGATCAATCCGGCCGAGACGTCGCTCAAGGTCATGGACGTGAAGACGGCGCCCGGGCTGAAGGTGGGCTACATCGACGGCGTCGGCGATCAGGTG
>JAKALV010000170.1 GCA_021824055.1 Acidobacteriota bacterium | reverse complement strand
CGTGCTGATCGCCGCCTCGGCGGGCCGGACGAACCTGTACTCGTGGCCGCTCGATGAGTTGTCGCGCGAGGCCGGCGTGGCGCGGCAGTTGACCTCCACCGCCAGCGCCAAGGCCGACGCCGAGTTTTCACCCGACGGCAAGGAGGTCTTCTTTCTGGACGCGGGACGCATCAGCGCGGTGTCCGTGGAGCGTCGCGATGTGCGCGTGGTGAACGTGACGGCCGAGTACATGCTCGACTTCGAGCGCGAGAAGACGGAAGTGTTCCGCCAGGCGTGGACGCTCCTCCGGGACAATTTCTTCGATCCGAAGTTCAACGGCGTGAACTGGGACGCGGAGCGCGAGCAGTTCGCGCCGCGCGTGGCCGGCGCTTCCACCGCCGAGGAGATGCGCCGCATCATGCGGCTGATGATCGGCGACCTCAATGCGTCGCATCTGGGCTTGACCGGTCCGGGCGCGGCGGGCGCGACCGTCGGACGGCTGGGCGTGACCTTCGACCGCGCGGAATACGAAGCCAGCGGGCGGTTGAGGATCACCGCGCTCGTTCCGCTCGGTCCCGCCGCGATTGCGCGCGACATTCACGTGGGCGACGTTTTGCTGGCCGTGGATGGGCGCGCGACCGGCGCGCGCGTCAATCTGGACGAACTGCTCGCCAACACCGTTGACCGGCGCGTGACGCTGACGTTGGCCGCCGAGCCGGGCGGGCCGGCGCGTACCGTGGTGCTCAAGCCCGTGAATCAGGGCACGGAGAAGGGCCTGCTGTACCGGCAATGGGTCGAGGGCAACCGCGCGTATGTGTTGAAGCACAGCGGCGGTCGTCTCGGGTACGTGCACATGATCGACATGGGGCAGGGCTCGCTCGACCAGCTGTTCATCGATCTGGACACCGAGAACCATGCCCGCGACGGCGTCATCATCGACATCCGCAACAACAACGGCGGGTTCGTGAACGCGTACGCGATCGACACGTTTGCGCGCCAGCCGTACCTGAAGATGTCGCTGCGCGGGTTGCCCACCGCGCCGGCGCGCACGGTGCTCGGCCAGCGCGCGCTCGAGAAACCGACGGCGCTCGTCGTCAATCAGCACTCGCTGTCGGACGCCGAGGATTTCACGGAAGGGTACCGGATCCTGAAGCTCGGTCCCATCATCGGTGAGCCGACGGCCGGCTGGATCATCTACACGTGGAACACGCGCCTGGTGGATGGATCCACGCTGCGCCTGCCGCGCATGCGCATCACGGCCGTGGATGGCACCGACATGGAACGCCACCCACGTCCGGTCGATATCGCCGTCACCCGGCCGGTCGGCGAGACGCTCACCGACAAGGACAGCCAGCTCGACGCGGCGATCCGCGCCCTGCTCGCGAAACTCGGGAGAGCGGAGTAACGATAGTTTTCAAAAAGCCCTTTGAAAGCTGTTGGGTCTTGATCTTCCCCATGGCCCCCCATGTTGAAGGCTCTTGATCTTGGCCGCTGTCAGTCGTATTCGGCCAGCGCCGCGCGGTGCTCCGCGCGAATCGCGTCGGCCAGCGCCTTGGGTTCGACCACCTTCACGCCCGCGCCGAACCCGAGAATCCAGCTGCGCAGCGCCCAGTCGGTTGAGACATCGAGCGTCATCGTGACGCGGCCGTCGGCGTGGACGTCGAGGTGCTGCGACGGATGCCACAGGCGCCCCTGCACGTACGGGGCGTGACGCGCGGCGAACTCCAGGACGACTCGGACGGGCTCGCCCCAGAACACGCCCATGGACGAGGCGAAGAGGTCGGCGGGGAGATCGCGGGTCTTCCGGAACGTCTCCTCCGTGACCGACAGTTTCTGGATGCGCTCCACGGCAAAGGTGCGGAACTCGTCGTACTGCGGCGCCCAGGCGACGAGGTACACGCCGCCCTGCGCGAGCGCGATGCGATACGGATGCACGGTGTAGTTCTTCGCGCGGTTGCTGCGCGCGGAGAAGTACGCCATCTCGACGATGTGGCGGTCGCGCACCGCGTCGAACAGCCGGCGCGTGAGCGGGGCCAGCCGGTCGACCGAGGCGGCGCCGGCGCGCGGACCGGCCTTGGTGGACACGACTTGCGGCAACGTCGACAGGAACTCGCGCATGCGCGGGTTGAGCGCGCCGTCGAGCTTGGCCAGCGCTGCGCCGAGCTCATCGACCAGCGGCCACCCGGACAGCGCCACGACGATCGACCGGCTCAGATATAACGCGGCCACATCGGCCACCGACAAGCCGTCCTGCACGGCCCGGAACGCCTGCGTGTCGAGCTTCCACCGCTTGGTCTCGTTTTCCTCGCCCTCATCGAACAGCGCGAAGCCGGCTTCCTGCAACGCCGTCAGGTCGCGGCGGATGGTGCGGGTGGTGACGCCCGTGGCGCCCGCCAGCTCGTGAATCGTCACGCCCGCGCGCGCCGACTCGACGGCCCTGAGAATCTGCCACTGCCGGATGACTTCCGCGTTTCTCATGACGTTCGGTGCCCGCCGCGCATGTGCCGATTGTAAGGGCGGGCGGGCGAAACCCCGCTGTCCTGCCCTGTCACACCCGTCCGCGATGCTGTGTTCAACAGGAGACCCCCTATGGATCGCGACATGTTCGACGGTACGGCAGCCCGGCAACTGGTCTTGGTGGACGATGCGGCGACGCCGCTGGTCACGCGGCGCGACCGCGGCCAGCCCCGCCCGCGGCTGCAACCGCTGGTGAAAGATCTCTACCGCCAGCTCGACCTGCGCCGGCGGCGCGCGCAGATCGCCGCGAGAAAGTACGTGGACTGACCGCGCGTCAGAATCTGATGAGCAGCCCGATGTTCGCCGGCATGAAGAAGCGGCCGCCCGTGTCGTTCGCGGCCTGGAGCTGGTACGCGGCGAGCTGATCGTCGTTGCGCGTGAGGCGCTTCTGGTAGCGAAGACCCGATTCAATGAAGACGCCGATCTTGTGAAATTCGACGGTGACGCCGAACTCGAGGCCGAGCGACGGGATGCGTGACTTGCTGTAGAGCTCGGCGCGAATATCGCCGCCGGGCGGCTGCATCGTCATGCTGATCGGTTCAACCGTCTTCACGCCGCCGACCAGCGCGAAATACTCGCGGCTCGCCCGGGGCGTGGCGATGTACTTGCGGATGCCGAACTCGATCAGCGAGTCCTTGTACTCGTCAAAGCCGACCGGGAACGTGTTGGTGTTCGTTCCCATTCGGCCGATGAGGACCGTGGCCGCCGGATTGCGGGCGCTTTGGTAGCGCGCGAAGACCTCCGCCTTGTCGAACAGGCCGTAACCCACGCCGAGGTAGCGCCGCCGCGGCGTGCGCACGTAGATGTCCGGATAGGCCGTGGCGTCAATCGCCGTGGCCGTGCCCCGGATCGAGCCGAGTCCGCCCGCCGTGACATCACCGATCACGTCGAGGTCCAGGCCCACGGCGCCCCAGATGATCACGTGGCCGCGCACGGAAAACGTCTGCGCGCCCTGCGTGCCGCCGAGGTCGGTGCGCGCGCCCTGTCCTGCCGCCTGCGCGGACGCCGTCGCCGGCATGGCCAGCACGGCGCCAAACGCCATCACGATCGCCAAGTGTTTCATCAGCGACGATCTTAGAGCAGTATCCAGTTCGGTGTCGTGTCGTCCACAGTTCAAGGTCCACGGTCCAACGTCACTCGTCTGTCCTCGGGTCCTGTCGGTCGCGGGGTCCTCGGTGCGCGTGCACACCGGACGAGGGACCCGCGGCACCTGCGGACAACAAGTGACCTTGGACGTTGAACCCTGAACCTTGGACTGTTCGGGTGTTTTCGCGGCCGCGCCGCGGGATTTCAGCCAGTAATCGCCGGGTGGTGGCGGTGGCGCCGAGTCCGCATGTGCGGCGGGGAAGCCGGACTCTGGAACAGCCTTTGCCTTCTAATCCATCGCATGACTGCCAACCCGGCGCGCCCTGGGCACCCCGGCCGTCCGGGCTGAGTTGCATATTGCGGACGAGATGACCGTGGTCGCGCCTATCATCGTAGGGTGGCCCGCCGAGTCCGGCTAGCCGGCGTCGCGCAAGCCGACGGACGTGTTGGCGTGGATCACGCCGCAAAGTGAAGGAGAAACGTCATGATTGCCATCAGGAAGGTTCTCGTTGCCACGGACTTCAGCGCGCCGTCGGAGACGGCGTTGAACTACGCTCGCGCGATGGCACGTTCATTTGGCGCCCAGCTCCACGTCATGCACGTGTTCGAGCCCCTCTGGATCACCAGCGCGGACGTCGTCGGCGGCGGCGTGGCGCTGGCCACGATGATTCAAGGGCTCGAGGATACGGCAAAGAAGCAACTCGAGGAGGCGGTGACCGAAGAGGACCGCCGCGAGCTCAAGGCCGTGCCCGTCATGGTGACGTCGGAATCGCCGGCGCGGGAGATCGCGAAGTACGCCAACGAACAGCACATCGATCTGGTGGTGATCGGCACGCATGGCCGGTCGGGCCTCACGCGTCTGCTGATCGGCAGCGTGGCGGAAAAAGTGGTGCGGATGGCGCCGTGTCCCGTGCTCACCGTGCACCATCCCGAGCACGAATTCGTGATGCCCGATGCCCTTCAGGCCGTGAGCAAGGCGCCCGCCAAGGGCTCAACGCCGCGCTGAGCGGATCGCTCCGAGCATCTCTTCGACGACCCGGCGCAGCCTCGCGGTGGCGCCGGCGTCGTCGCCCCGCGATATCGTCAGCGGGGCGCCGAACGTCAGGCCGAGCGGCGTGACGTTCCACGGCCACAGCGCGCGCCACTGAAACGCGCGGCCGCGCGGCCACAACGGGAACAGTCCGTCCATGGCGACGGGCACGATCGGCACGCCGAGCTCGGCGGCCAGAATCGACGCGCCCTTGCGGAACGGCTTGAGCTCGCCGTCGATCGACCGCTCCCCCTCGGGAAACAGCACCAGCACGCGCCCCAGCCGCAGGCCGGCGGCGCCCGCCTGCATCGCGCTGACGAGGTTCGTGTTCGGATCCACCGGGATGATGTTGGTGGCGCGCGCGAAGCCGCGCATCAGCGGCGTTTCGAAGTACTCGGACGCGCCGACGAAAAACAGCTGGCGGAACAGGCGGTAGGGCAGCACCGACAACATGAGGAACGCATCGAGATACGACTGATGGTTCGGGCAAAGGATGAACGGCCCATCGGCCGGGATGCGATCCACGCCCGACACGCGCGCGCGCAGCAGCACGCGCCCCAGCCAGCCGACGATCCGCAGCGGAATGAAGAAGGCGAGCCCGACGATGAACCGCGACCGGCGCAGGCCGTCCGTGATGCCGTCGCCAGGATCCTGCGCCAGGATCGCTTGCCACGGCTCGGCGCCTGTGACGCTGACGCCTGAATCGGCGTTGAGCACGGCGTCCACCAGATCACGCGCGGTGAAGATGCTCGCGCGGATCTCCGGCGCGACGCGCCGGCCCGCGCGCTGCTCGAGCATCGTCAGCAGTTCCACCCGTTCCATCGAGTCGAGCGTGAGATCGAGTTCCAGATTCGCGTCCGGGCGGATCGATGGACGGTTGAGCCGCTCGGCGATGGCGGCCAGCGCGCCGGACCGGTCCGCGTCGTTGAGCCACTCGCGTTCGGCGTCCGAGAGCGGCCGGGTGTCCGGCGTGGCGCCGCCGGCGCTGACGGCGGCGGCGCGGGCGCGCACGAGGCGCTCCACTTCATGCCGCTTCACTTTGCCCGTGCTCGTGCGTGGCAGGGGCTCGAACCACACGTCGTAGCTCAGCACGCGTTTGTGCGCGGGCAACTGCACCGACAGACTTTCCACGTCGAAACGGACGAGCTCGCGGATGTTGGTGATGCCGCGCTCCTGCATGACCTGCTCGTCGGGCACGATCACGGCGTGCAGGCGTTCTGCAGAGGGCTCGCCCGGCTTGGTCAGGCCGAGAATGCACAGCTCCTTGATCAACGGCGACTGCCGGTAGTGCGCTTCGATCTCCTCGGGGTAAAGGTTCTTGCCGGAGCTGAGGACGATGATCTCCTTCTTCCGGCCCGTGACGTACAAGCGGCCGTCGGCATCGAGATAACCGAGGTCGCCGGTGTACAGCCAACCGTCTTTCAACACGTCGGCCGTGGCGTCGGGCCGGTTGAAGTAGCCCTGCATCACGATGGGTCCGCGGATCAGGATTTCACCATCGCGCGGTTCATCGCTGTCGGGGCTGACGTGGTCGGACTTGGGAAGGATCCGGATGTCCACGCCGTCAAAGGCCTTGCCGACCGATGTGGAGTACTTGTCGCCGGCCGGGACGATCGTGGCGCCGCCGGTGCATTCGGTGAGGCCGTAGGCGTTCTGCAGCGAGAACCCCAGTTCGTACAGCTGGCGGCCGATGACGGGATCGAACTTCGAGCCGCCCGTGACCAGCACGCGCATGCGCCGGCCGAGCGTGCGATGCACGCGCGTGAACCAGCGCCGGCCGGGGTTCCAGCCCCACGTGTCGCGCAGCCAGCCGTTGGTGCGGAGCATCGCGCGGAACAGCGCGCGGCTCGCGCGTCCGCGCTTGCCCACCTCGGCCGTGACGCGCTGGTGGATCAGGTAGAAGAACTGCGGCACGCACGCGAAGACGGAAATCTCGCGCTCCTGCAGCGCGGCCAGCAGCGTGCTCGAGTTCACCTGTTCGAGAAACACCACGCGGCCGCCGACGATGAGCGGCAGCAGAAGATTGGCCAGCTGCGCCAGCGCATGGAAGAGCGGCAGCACGCCCAGCACCGCGTCATGTTCATCCAGCGTGACAATCTTGAACGCCGCGGCGCGCTCGGCCTCGAGGTTGCCGTGCGAGAGGATGACGCCTTTCGGATCGCTGGTCGTGCCCGACGTGTAGAGCAGCACGGCGGCATCCGACGGCGCGCGGTCGACGACAGGCGGCGGCGCGTCGGCGGGGCGGCGCGCGGCGTCGGCGTAGAGGTCCACCCGCAGACGATCGGGCGCGGCGGCTTCGACGAGGTCCGCGTACTTGGCCGTCGTGAAGATCACCCGCGCGCCGCAGTTCTCAACCACCGTCCGGACCTGCGTCGCCTTGTAGTTCGTGTCCAGCGGCACGGCCACCGCGCCGAGGCGGAGCGCCCCGAAGTACGCGCCGATCCACCGCGCGTCGTTGTCGGCCAGGATGGCGCAGCGGTCGCCTGCGGTGATGCCGCGAGCCTCGAGAAACGCCGCCCACGCCGCGGCGTCGGCGGCCAGCTCCGCGTAGGTCCAGGTGTCGGTGGCGGTGGGCCTCACGACGACGATCGCCGGGCGGTCGGGGAATCGC
>JAKALV010000169.1 GCA_021824055.1 Acidobacteriota bacterium | reverse complement strand
GGCACCACCTCCACTATGAGGTTGGCGGCCTCCTTCTCGGCCGCGGTCAGCTCCGGCTCCATCGGCTGGACCGGAGCCGGCTTGGCGGCTTTGCCCCTGGCTGGCGCCGCCGGGGCCTGCGCCACCGGGGCCACGCCGCGCTGGGACGCCTGCAGCTGGTAGGCCGCATTCGCTTCCTCGAGCAACGCGGCGGTCCGCTTGTCGATGAGCGGTTCAAACGCCGCCGTGCGTCTTCTGCCGGCGTCGACGTCGGTGTAGAGGACGCTTGCGGAACGGATGACCTGCTTTTCGATGTTGGCCGCGTGTTGAATGGCCACGTGCGCTTCGCGCCACGCGCCGTTCAGATCCGCCGCGCTCTTCACGTCGGCCATGTAGCCGAGCCCCTTCGTCTCGCTCTCGCCCATGCGGGCCAGGCCGCGACCGAGGTTCTCCTGCAGGATGCGCGCGGCGAGTTCATCGGTGCCGCCGGCCAGCGCCGCGAGCGACCCGAGGCCCACGGCCGCGGCGCGCTTGTACTGCGTGGTGTCCATCTTGTCGGGGGTGTCTTCGGACGAGTGGTACCACATGTCCGGCCACGTGATGAACATCACCGCCGGAATGCCCTTCTGCATGTAGCTGACGTGATCCGACGAGCCGTAGTGCTTGTCGATCTTGATGTAGAACGCGTCCTTGCTGCCGCGCGCGGACTCCACGGGCTGCGACGGCAGGTAGCCGTTGGCGCGGAAGCGCACGCGCTCGCGCGAGATGTCGGCGATGTACTCCATCATGCTCTGCGCGATGTCGTTGAGATAGGACGGGAACGAGTCCGGCGTGCGCTGCAGCACCCAGTAGCTGCGGCTCTTCGAGACCTGGATGCCCTCCATGTCGAAGTTCAGGTCGCCGATGATCTTCGCGGCCTTGTCCGGATGCGCGCCGAGCCAGTAGTTCGTGCCGCTGATCTCGGCCAGCCACTGGAAGTTGATGGTGCGCTTCGGCCGCGGCAGCTTCCCTTCCTTGATGAGCTTGATGTACGCGCGGCCGATCTCCAGCGTCAGCGCGCACCCCGAGTTGTCGTCGTTGGCGCCCTGCTTGATCACGCCTTCATACAAGTGGCCGCCGATGGCCACTTCCTGCGTGGTGCTGCCGTCGCCCAGGATCTCGGCGTGGACGATCTCGCTGCGCGTCGGCACCTGCGTACTCTTGACGATCGAGCGGATGGTGATCTTGTCGCCGCGCGCCAGCAGGCCCGCGAGCTCGCGCGCCGTGCGGGGCGAGACGTTCCACGCGGCGGTGCCCTCTTTCGTGGCGTTCACCGTGGTCGACACGATCTGGTCGGGATAATCGAGCGCGCGCTGAATGCCGATCTGGCTCAGCCCCACCACGCCGAGCGCGCCCTTGGCGACCGCCTGCGCGTAGATCTGGCCGAGCCCGCCAACCGCCTGCGCCGACAGCACGAACTTGCCCGTCAGATCCTTGCCCTCGAAATCCTGCGCGCGGCCCGCGCCGATGTCCACGAGCTCGCCGCTCACGTCGCCGTTGGAGTTGAGCGAGGCCAGCGACAGCGCGACATCGTGTATGTCGTACAGCTTCACGGACTTCGGCGTGGTCATCCACAGCTCGCCCTGCGTGGGCTGCCAGGCCTGGCCGGCCGCGAAACTCTCGATCGTGACGTTGTCGAAGCCGTACTCCTTCGCGAACTGCGCCATCACGTAGCTTTCGCGGAAGTGGACGTTGTATTCCTCGGGCAGGCGCACGCGCTGGTACGGCACCAGCTCGAGCAGGTGGTGCATGGCGCGCTCGCCGGAGACTTCGTTGATGATGGACGTCATCTGCTCCTGCGGGAGCAGCGTCCGGTCTTCCTTTTCCTGAGCGGGGACACCGGCCGCGAACGCGGCGATGGCGAACACACTGACCAGGGCGATGCGTTTCATTCCTGCCTCCTGAGGGATCGTACGGGGGCATCTTATGGCAACTCGTGGGTGCCAAACGGGCGGAGTGTGACTATAATTGGAAGTTCCGGCGCGAGCCGGACGAGCTGCCGTAAGACACACCCTTCGTGCGGAAGTGGCGGAATTGGCAGACGCGCAAGCCTCAGGAGCTTGTTCGAGCAATCGAGTGGAGGTTCGAGTCCTCTCTTCCGCACCAATATTCAACGGAAAGTCGCTTGACCCCGAGTGGTTTTGCGGGCGCGCCCTTCGGGCGCGACGATACCACTCGGCGTCAAGCGCTTTCCGGGTGTCGGCCCAAGGCTCGCTCCTGGCTGGCCACGCGGCTCACGGCGAGTCGAATGCCCTTAGCGAGCGCAGCGAGTCGAAGGGCTACAGCGGCCTCACGGAACCATGGCCTGGGTAGACCGTCTTCGCGCCGCGGTCGCGAAGAGTCTGCCAGCTTCGCGCGACCACGTCCTCGTCTTCTTCGGTTGCGAAGCCGGGATGCGTCAAGTCCCCGGTAAACGCGCTGCCGTCATCCAGGAGCAGCGAGACGCTGTCGTCCGAATGGCCGGGCGTGTGAATGAGTACGCCGTCGATGCCGATGTCACCGAGAAACGCGCGGCTCGATGCGAGCGGCACCACGCGCGTCTTCGCGTCGTCAAGGACGACGTCGATATGATGATCCTGCGGCTTGGCGTGCTGCCTCATCACCGCCGCGCCGGCCAACTGCTCAGGCGTGATGATCAGCACCATGCCCGACGCCTTCAGCTCCTGCGCCAGTCCGGCATGGTCGAGGTGGTAGTGCGTGGCGAAACCGTGCGTGATCTCCGTGAGGGCGATGCCCTTGCGCTGCAACTCGGCCCGCATCGCGCCGAGCATTCCCATCCACCCCAGATCGACGAGCAACCGGGTGCGGCCGGCCGTGACGACCCAGAAGTTCGTCGAGCGATAGCCGACGTTGACGATGGTGTGCGAGGCCATGGCTCAGCTGGCGACCTCGTGCCGGGTCAGCACACCATCGATCATGTCTTCGCCGATGGCGACGTACAGATGTCGTTCGGTGATCGTCAGGCTGAACGCCATGCGGCGCTCGAGCTTCGCGACGAGCGCGGTCAACAGAGGGCGATCGATGCCGAGCAACTCGATGCCGGCGGCCTTGTGAATCCGCTCCCCCGCCCACTGTCCGAGGAGCTGCCGGGGATCCTTGTGTGTGTAGACGGCCACGCGATCGGCCGCTTTGCTGGCGCGATGCATGCGCGGCGCATCGGGCGCGCCGACGTCGACCCACACGCGCAGCCTTCCCGTGAGGTCGCGCACGAAGATCGCCGGATCATCCGGCGTGGAGATGCCGTTCGAGAAACCGATACCCTCGGTGTATTCGCAGCAGTACGCCAGAACGCGCGTGACGAGCGATTCCGCGGTTTCGGACGGATGCTGCGCCGCGCGGACGTCGAGCGTCTCGTAGACGCCGCGGTCCATGTCGGCGAGTTGGATGTCGAACGTGTAGATCGTTGAAGTCAGCGCCACAAGTCAGCGCTTGATTATCCCCAATGCGATCGTCTTCGTGTCGCCTTCGTTCAGCACGACGCGCGTGGCGAACGGGCGCAGCGCCTGCAGGAACTCGGGATCCTGGAACTCGAAGTTGCTCACCGAGGGCAGGGCCACGGCGAGGTACGCGGCGGGCGGCAGCCCCGCGATGCGAAATCCGCCCTGCGGCGCGGGTCTCGCGACCGCGAGAAAGCGCGACGGAAACGTCCAGCTGGCCGCGTCGTCCGCAAACAGGACCACCGCGTAATCACGTGCCGGGATGTCGCCGTCCATCACGCTCCCGCTGACTGCGGACGCACGGCTCGTGAGCGTGATCTCGACGTCGTTGACGTCACCCTTGCGGAAATCGACCGCCGCGTCCGTCACGTCCCGCCCGCCGGCCATCACGCTCTTGAGAATCCAGCCGGGCGCGCCGATGTTCGGGCGAATCACGCCAAGCCCCTGCATGTTCTGCACGTCGAACGTCCAATCCTCGTGCGTCACGGTGTTCGGCGGCCCGCCGCCGAGCGGTCCACTCACAAATTCCACGGGCGCCGCCGTCACCATCACGCGGTTCGGCGCGGGTCGTGGCGCGTCACCCTCGAAGAGAATGCGGCCGCGCACCACGGCGCCCGTGAGAATCTGCACGCGAAGGTCGTCGCGGTCGCCGGCCACCACCAACGGCAACGCGCCGAACGGCGCCTTGCCGAGATTGCCGCCGCCAACCGGACGGCCGTACGCCTGAATCACGTAGGTGCCGTATGCGACGTTGCGAAACGTGAATGATCCATCGGGCCCGGACGGCATACGGCCCATCGCCAGGGTGCGCACGTCGCCTCCACTCGTCGCGATCAGCATCACCTCGGCGCGCGGCAGCCGCTGGCCATCGGCATCGAGCGTCACTCCGGAGATGGCCGCCATCGGCGCCGGCGTCATGGCGAACGTGACGCCGTTGACATCCTGCCCGGCAGCCACCCGCACGGGCTTGGCCTCGGGCGGCGCCGCCGTTCCGGGATAGTAGGTGACCGCAAACCCGGGGGAATCGGTCGCCGCGGCAAACGGTCCGCACAGCGCCAGCAGGTAGTAATCGCCCGGCGCGAGGTTCGAGACGCGGAACTGGCCCAGGTCGTCGGTCGGCCGCGCATTCGCCGCCGGACCGCCCATCGGCATCAGCCGCCGCTTGCCGGCCGCGAACTGCACTTGCGCCACCTGCACCATGACCCCGGGAACCGGATCGCCGAACTCATCGAGCAATCGGCCTTCGATCGCGCTGGTCTTCGGCAATTTGATGTCCGCGTCCTCGAAGTTCTGGCCGTCGATCAGTTCGATGCGCACACCGGGTTCGGACGGGCGGCGCTGGCCGTATTCGAGAGAGACCACTCCTTCCGCTTGCGCGGTCACCTGGTACGAACCCGCGGGCAGCTTGGTGAACTCAAACCGGCCGCGCGCGTCCGTGCGCGCCGCCTTCTGGTAGCCAACTCCACCCACCCACTGCACCAAGCGAATGGTCGCGCCGCCGATCGGCCGCCCCGTGTCACCCCGCGTCACCAGGCCGGCGATCCGTCCCGTGCCCTCCGGGGCCGCCGGTGGACCGCCCTGCGCGGCCGCGGGCGAGGCGAACGTCAGACCAAGCAAGATCGCGAGCACAAGTGTGCGAATCCTCATGGCTTCACCACCAGCGGCACGGTGTACGTCCCGGCCGCGCCAACATGCAGCGTCAACGCATCGGTCTTCAATCGGCGTAGTACCGCCGCGTCAGACCACGCCAGGTTCTCGAGAAACGTGAGCGCGATGATCGAGTAGTCGCCGACGAGCAACCCGGCGACCTCGTAGCGGCCATCCGCGCCCGATTCCACGGCCTTCACGACTCGCGACCGCGCGCCCCACGCGGTTTCATCGCCGCCGAACACCACCACCCGCGCGCCAGCCACCGGCTTGCCCGCTGCATCGCGCACGACGCCATGGATCGTGGCCGTCTCGGACGTCAACACCACGCGCACCGACGACGGCGTGTCGGCGGCTTTGACTTCGACGGGCGTGTCGGTCACAGGGGTCTCACCGATGAAGATGCTCGTGACCGCCACGCCGGCCGGCAACTTGTCGACGCGCAAGAGCCGCGGCCCGGGCAGGGCGGCGAACGTGAAGGTGCCATCCGCCGCAACCGGCGCCACCCACTTCTGCGGGCCATCGCCCGGCAATGCCGGCCATGCGAAGGCCGTGTCGTACGCAACGACCTGCAATCCCGACGGATTGGCCAGACCCTCGACGCGTCCGCTCACTCGCGGCTGCTTCGCGGTCGCGAGCGCGACGTTCGTCAGATCCTGTCCTTCCACCGTGAAGCGCGTCACGCTGAATTCCTGCTCGGCGCCTGGAGCGGAGCGCGCGACGCCTGTCAACCAGTAATCGCCTGGCGGCACGTTCAAGCAGAAGAAGTCGTTGGCCTCGATCAGCGTGCTGCACCGAACTTCGCCAACCGGTCCGCCCACGCGCTGCAAGCGCACGGCGGGGCCCTTTGCGGGCGTACCGTCGGAAGTGACCACCTTTCCGCGAATCGACGACGTCGTGACGCTCGTCAGCGTGAAGTCGAGGTTGCTGGCGGTTTGTCCCTCGGTCACGGCGACCGCGCGCGCTTCGTCGAGCCTCGGCGTCCCGGGATAGTACGTGCGTGACGGTGACGGCGGCCGCGGACCGGGGGTCTGCACCTGCTGCGCGGCATCGAGCGGATCCGGCGCCGCGTCCACTTGATACTCGCCCGGCGGCAGCGTGTGCACGCGGAAGCGTCCGAGGTCGTCGGTTCGCGCCTGCCGCACCGCGGCGGGCCGCCGGCCGTCTTCGTCATACGCCATGCGCACGGCGGAGACGACGATGTTCACGGCGGGATCGCCGTTGTCTTTCAGAATGCGGCCCTCGAGGGCCGCGCTAGGTTGCATCGGCAGGTCGACCGTCACCGACTGCCCCGCGTTCACATCAAATGCGGCCGCCGGTTCAAACGCACGGCGTACGTCCTCGATCCGCGGCACAAAGCCGGCCTTCTCGCCGCGAATGCGAAAACTGCCGGCCGGAAGCGCCGTGAATCGGTAGCGGCCGTCGGTGTCGGTATCGGTGCTCATTGGCCGCTTGAGGGCATCGGATTCGATCGTGACGCGCGCCCGCCGGACCGGACCCGGCCCCGACGGCGTCATCACCGACATGCGGCCGCTGATAACCGCCGTTCCCGGCGCGACAGGTGGCGCGGGCCGGTCGCGCAAGACCTGGGCGCCGGGCGCCCCTTCGGCCAGGAACAACAGCAACACGGCGCCCACAATTGCGTGAGTGGTCCTCAGTTCCACGCGCCCTCCCCCCGGGAAGCTGGCGACAGGGTACAGCAAAGTGGCGATCCCGGGGCGAACCGTTCCACGCTCAATCCGTAAGACACTCACAGAGGAGCAACGCGATGGGACGCACCGTGTGGGAGACGATTCAGGTGACCGGCAGTCAGCTGGCCGATGCCGTAGAGAAGCTTGTCGAGGCCGGCAACGTCCGGCGGATTCGCATCCGTCAGGGTGACAAGACCATTGCCGAGTTTCCGCTGACCATCGGCGTGGTCGGCGCCGTCTTCGCGCCCATGCTGGCGGCCGTCGGCGCGCTCGCGGCGCTGATGACCGAATGCACGATCGACATCGAGCGCGAGGTCGAAGAGTCCAGGGTCCAGAGTCCAGAGTCCAGGGGCCAGGATCCAACACCGCCGTCCTAACCCCGGACCCTAACCCCGGACCCTGGACCCTGGACTCTGGACTCTGGACCCTGGACCCTGGACCCTGGACCCTTACCTTGCCCGGTCGGCGAGCTGCTTCAACAC
>JAKALV010000168.1 GCA_021824055.1 Acidobacteriota bacterium | reverse complement strand
AACGACCTCGGCGGCGGCACGGCCACGGGCCTACCCGTCCGGGCCATTCAGGTGGGCGGGCCGCTCGGGTCGTATCTGCCGGCTGAGCAACTGCGTCTGCCGCTCGACTACGAAGCGTTCGCCGCCGCGGATGCGCTGGTCGGCCACGGCGGCATCGTGGTGTTCGACGACACGGTCGACATGGCGGCCCAGGCGCGCTTCGCGATGGAGTTCTGCGCGATCGAAAGCTGCGGCAAGTGCACGCCGTGCCGCATCGGCAGCACCCGCGGCGTCGAGGTCATCGACAAGATCACGGCGGGCGTGGATCGCGACGCCAATATCGCGCTGCTCGAAGATTTGTGCGAGCTGATGACCGACGGCTCGCTGTGCGCGATGGGCGGGCTCACGCCGCTGCCGGTGCGGAGCGCCCTGCGCCACTTCACTGAAGACTTTCAGAAAACACCGTCGACACCCGCTGAACTCGGAGGACGCGCATGAGACTCAAGGAGCGTGACCTCGGCACGCCGGCGCCCGCGGGACCCACGCGCGACGCCACGCTGCCTCTCGTGACACTGACGATCGACGGCCAGGCCATCGAGGTGCCCGCCGGCACGTCCGTGATGCGGGCCGCCGCGCTGGCCGGCATCGACGTCCCCAAACTCTGTTCGACCGACCGGCTCGAGTCCTTCGGCTCCTGCCGGCTCTGCATCGTCGAGATCGAAGGCCGCAAGGGCACGCCCGCGTCGTGCACCACGCCGGTGGCGGCGGGCATGGCGGTGAAGACGCAGACGCCCAGGCTGCAGCGGCTGCGCCGCGGCGTGATGGAGCTGTACATCAGCGACCATCCGCTCGATTGCCTCACGTGCGCCGCCAACGGCGATTGCGAGCTGCAGGACATGGCGGGCGCCGTCGGCCTGCGCGATGTGCGCTATGGCTACGCGGGCGCCAACCACCTCGACCTCGAGAAGGACACGTCGAATCCGTATTTCACGTTCGACTCCGCGAAGTGCATCGTGTGCTCGCGGTGCGTGCGCGCCTGCGAGGAAGTGCAGGGCACGTTTGCGCTGACGATCGAGGGCCGCGGCTTCGGATCGCGCGTGGCCGCCGGGGCCAACGGCTCGTTCTTCGATTCCCCGTGCGTATCGTGCGGCGCCTGCGTGCAGGTGTGCCCGACCGCCACCCTCACCGAGAACACCATCATCGAGTTCGGCCAGCCGCGCCACACGGTGCTGACTACCTGCGCGTACTGCGGCGTCGGCTGTTCGTTCAAGGCCGAGATGCAGGGCGACGAGGTCGTCCTGATGGAACCCTACAAGGACGGCGGCGCGAACGAAGGCCACTCGTGCGTGAAGGGCCGCTTCGCGTGGGGCTACGCGAGCCATCCCGACCGCCAGCTCCATCCGATGATCCGCGAGTCGATCGACGACCCCTGGAAGACCGTGACGTGGGACGAGGCGATCAGCTACGCCGCCACGCGCCTCAAGGACATCCAGGCCCGGCACGGCCGCGCGGCGATCGGCGGCATCACCTCGTCGCGCTGCACCAATGAAGAGGTGTTCGCGGTGCAGAAGATGGTGCGCGCCGCCTTCGGTAACAACAACGTGGACACGTGCGCACGCGTGTGCCATTCGCCCACGGGTTTCGGGCTCAGCACCGCGTTCGGCACGTCGGCCGGTACGCAGGACTTCAAGTCCGTGGAGTACGCGGATGTCATCCTGCTCATCGGCGCGAACCCGACCGATGCGCACCCCGTGTTCGCGTCGCGCATGAAGAAGCGCCTGCGCGACGGCGCGAAGCTCATCGTGGTGGACCCGCGCCACATCGATCTCGTGCGCAGCGCGCACGTCGAGGCGACGCATTTCCTGCAGCTGCGGCCGGGCACGAACGTGGCGGTCATCAACGCGCTCGCGCACGTCATCGTCACCGAAGGCCTCGTCAACGAGACGTTCGTGGCCGAGCGGTGCGAGCCCGAGGCGTTTGCGGCGTGGCGCGCGTTCGTGTCACGGCCCGAGAACAGTCCCGAGGCCACCGAGACGCACAGCGGCGTGCCGGCGGCCGACCTGCGCGCCGCGGCGCGTCTGTACGCCACGGGCGGCAACGGAGCCATCTACTACGGCCTGGGCGTCACCGAACACAGCCAGGGATCCACGATGGTCATGGGCATGGCGAATCTCGCCATGGCGACGGGCAACCTCGGGCGCGACGGCGTCGGCGTGAATCCGCTGCGCGGCCAGAACAACGTGCAGGGCTCGTGCGACATGGGCTCGTTCCCCCACGAACTCTCGGGCTACCGGCACGTCGGCAACGACGCGGTGCGCCACACGTTCGAGGCGCTGTGGGGCACGACGATCGACGCCGAGCCCGGTCTGCGCATCCCGAACATGCTCGACGCGGCGGTCGACGGACATTTCAAGGGCCTCTTCGTGCAGGGCGAGGACATCGCCCAGTCGGATCCGAACACCGTGCACGTGGTCGCCGCGCTCCGCGCGATGGAATGCGTCATCGTGCAGGATCTGTTCATCAACGAAACCGCGAAGCTCGCGCACGTGTTCTTCCCGGGCACGTCGTTCCTCGAAAAGGACGGCACGTTCACCAACGCCGAGCGCCGCATCAACCGCGTCCGCCCGGCCATGCGTCCGAAGACCGGCAAGGACGAATGGCAGGTTGTGTGCGATCTCGCGGCCGCGCTCGGCTACCCGATGCACTGGGCGTCCGCGAGCGAGATCATGGACGAGATCGCCGCGCTCACCCCGACGTTCAAGGGCGTGTCGTTCGCGTACCTCGACCGGGTGGGCAGCGTGCAGTGGCCGTGCAACGAGCAGAGCCCGCTCGGCACGCCGATCATGCACCGCGGGAAGTTCGTGCGCG
Organism: Acidobacteriota bacterium; assembly: GCA_021824055.1. GTDB lineage: Bacteria > Acidobacteriota > Vicinamibacteria > Vicinamibacterales > SCN-69-37 > SCUN01. Next base: position 4,480 of record JAKALV010000168.1, on the reverse strand, counting down.
GACTGGGCAAGTTCACGCCGACGCCGTACGTGCCGACCGAGGAAAAGTCCACGCGCCGCTTCCCGCTGCTGCTCACGACCGGCCGCATCCTCAGCCAGTACAACGTCGGCGCGCAGACGCGCCGCACCGAGAACGTCATGTGGCATCCCGAGGACGTGCTGGAGATCCATCCGAGCGACGCGGAAGAACGCGGCGTAAAGGACGGCGGCGAGGTCACGCTGGCCAGCCGCATCGGCGCGACGGTGCTACGCGCCGAAGTCACCACGCGCGTGGCGCCCGGCGTGGTGTACACGACGTTCCATCACCCCGTGAGCGGCGCCAACGTCGTCACCACCGAACATTCCGATTGGGCGACCAACTGCCCGGAATACAAGGTCACCGCCGTGCAGGTGTCGCCGGGCCGCAGCGCCGCCCAGGTGGAACTGGGCAGCCCGGAACACCGGCTTGAGGCCCTCGTGCGCATGGCGAATCAGATCGCGCGCCAGTGGGGGGCCGATTCCAGCGCCGACGCGGTGGCGGCCGTGACAAATCACCTCGAGAAGTTCTGGGAGCACGACATGCGCGTGGATCTGGCCCGCGCGGTCGACGCCGGGTCCGTGACCGTGGACGACCTCGTCGTCCAGGCCGTGCACCGGCTTTCCGTGCACGCGTAGGGCCGCGCGCGGTACGTAGGGCCGAGCTTCAGCTCGGCCTATTTCTCGCGATGTCCGTGCTTGACGTCGTCGGGGGAGCCCGCCACCAGAGGAATGCGGCTGACCTTGCCTTCGGCCACTTCGCGCTGAGCCGTGACGGTGTGCTTGGTCGCGTGCTCGACGCGCGGCGTGCAGCCGAGCATCAGCTGCGCGGCGCGCAACGACGCAACACGGGCGAACTCGAACGAATTGGCATCTTCCGGGATCGTGATCATGAATTCCTGTTCTGGGGACGGCTAGGATTTGGTGCGGTCTGTGGACGTGTTCGACACCTGCTCGGCGTCGTAAATCAGTTCGACGGTGGAGCGGTCGGGTGCGCCGCGGAACACCATCAGCGCGATGATCGGCGGCACGCAGGCCACGGCAAACGCCAGCACGCCGGTCGTCATCGACAACCTGGAGCCCATGAACATGGCCGTGGCGGTGACGACGGCCACCAGGGCAAACCAGCCCAGGATCAACATGACGTGCACGCGATTGAGCGACATAGAAGCCCCTGCCGAAGGATCGGACGATCGCGCCGATCGGAATTGATGCGGCGCGACACCCCGGCCAAAGTTGGGCCGGTCGGCGCGCACCCACGTTTGGGGATCAAGCGGGCGCTGGCGGGCTCAGTTCTGGACTGAGCCTCCAGCATACACCTTCAGGCGTTACCGGACGGCGATCGTGGCCGCAGCTGAGATGGGCCCGCCGGGTCGTTGCGTGAAGACCACCACGTGGCTGGCGCTGCGCGACCAGGACGGGTCGAGCGGTACCGGGACGACCGCATGGTACTCGCCGCCGGCGTTGGTCTGGCCCAACTCAACGAGCCGGCGCACCACGCCGTCGTGAACCAGCGTGTGGCCGTTGTTCTCGCCGCGCGTGACCCGCGTGGACAGCCCGTTCTCCGCGACGGCCAGCATCACGCGCGACGCGCGCGAATCACCGCCGGCCGGCACGTCGATCTCGAGGCGGTCCGGCGACGCGGCGGCCCACGTCAGACGAATCGGGCGCTTGGCGATCGCGGCGCGTTGTCGCACGGCCGCCAGCGCCGCCGCGCGGTCCGATCCGACGAACGGCGCGCCGCCGTCCACGATCATCTGCGGCGTGTAGATGTCGTCGCCGCCGGTGCGGGCGGCGTAGTCGCTCTGCCGCCGGCTGAACTGCGCGGCGGAAAACGGATCCTTCCATCCGAGCCGGTCCCAGTAATCCACGTGCTCGCTGAGGCCGATGATCAGCGCGGTCTCGACCGGTTGCGTGTCGAGCAGCTCGCGCAGTACCCGATCGGCCGGCGGGCAACTCGAACACCCCTCGGACGTGAAGAGCTCGACGACCACCGGCACGCGGACCGGCGCGGCCGCCGGCGCGGACACGAGGGCGACAACGAGCAGGACAGCCAGACGCCATGCGGTCATGGACTGGTTACACTACAACCAGTCCAATGGTCTTTGCCAGTATCTGCGAGCTGATGGGGCCGGTGCTGAATGGTCCGGCGCGCGGCGACATCGTCGCCGCCGCGGCGCGCGCGCCCCGCATGCCCGACGCGCTCGCCGCCATCGCCGATGGCGTGGCCAGCCACGTGTTTCACACGAGCCAGGGAACCATCCGCTTCGCCAAGCTCATCGAGCGATACGACGGCCTCGCGCGGGCCGAGGGGTTTCACGCGATGCACGAACGGGACGGCGCGTCCGATGGCGTCAGCCCCGACTCGATTCCGATCGGCGTGCTCAACTACATCGCGGCGCTGCGGCGCAACGACGCGACCGATCATCGCGTGCTCGCAATCCTGCTCGACTACTACTTCATGCACGTGCTCGCGCTGATGTCGCTGCGCATCTGGGACGATGGGGACGCCAACGCCAACCTCGACCGGCTGGGGCACCTCCTGGCCGCCCTGCAGGGACCGCAGGGCAGCGGCCACCGGTTTGCCGGCGACGCCGAGACGCTGATCCTGATCGCCACCAGTCACCATGAGCCGGACACACGCGGTTACGATCTGCTGCTCGAACGGGTTCGCACGCTCAATCCCGCGCACCAGCTCAGGATTGCGCTCGGCCATGCCGGCAGCGTGGGTTGCCATCTTCGGTTCGGCTACGAGGCGACGTACGCGAAGCATGCCGAGCTCATGCGCCGCGACCACGCGGCCGATTATCCGTGGCTGCGGTTTTCGCTCATGACCCTGATCGCCGGATTCAAGGCCCACGCGGCCGAAGCGGACCGCGCCGCCATCGCCGAAGCCCTGATCGGTGGGTTGTCGGCCGACCCGGCGCAGCTGTTGAGCGAGTCCGCTCTGGCTGAGGCATTCGAGCCGCATCGCGCGGAGCTTCTGGCCCGGTTCGAGACCTGCCGGCCGGCCGACGCCGCGTATTCGCCGCTGTCGCTCTTCTTCAACCTGTCACACAGCGTGCTCAAGGGCGCCGTGATCGATGCGATGTTGTGGGGCGAGCCGTGGCCGGTGACGCTCAACGATCTGCTCTCGAGCCGCGCGGACGCCACGCCGCATGCCGCGCCCCTTTCGAAACGGCAGGCGCTGGTGACCACGCTGATGGACTACGCGAGAAAGAATCCGGAGCGCATTCGCGGCCGGTCATTGCCCGTCATCGTCTACGATCCGGCCACGGGCCGGCGCGCCTTCGCCGCGGCCATGCGCGCGATCGAAGCGCCCTGACGCGCGCTATTCCGCCGGGCAGAAATAGACGCCGGGGACCACGGCCGGCGCCTGGCCGCAGGGCCGTCGCGAGATCCGGATCGACTCGGCGCGGTGGGCCGCCACCAGATCCTGGTATTCCTGAATCCGGTTGACCTCTTCCGTGGCGACGATGATCCGTTCGTTGGTCAGGAAGACGATGTGGTACGCGATCCAGTAGTCGGCCGTCGCGTAGCGAATGCCGCGCGCGTCGAGCTGTCGGATGATCTGGTCCTTGGCCGTCACCGGCGGATGCGGCACGTATTCCGCCCACAGGCGCGCGTGGCCCACCGCCGACACGGTGGCCCAGGCGACGATCGTGGCGACGCCGGCCATGCGCAGCCATCGCCGTCGTTCGTTGCCGAGGAAGACCGCCGCGATCGCGACCGCCAGGAAGATCGACAACGTGTCGTAGCGGAGCGGGCTTTCCACGCCGCAGCGCGCGATCACGTACATCGCGGCTGAGATGCCGCCGACCACGCCCAGATAAACTGCGAACGCGTAGCGGCGCCACCAGTCGGCGTTGAAGCGGACATGCATGAGGGCACGAAGGGTGATGACCAGCGCCCCGATGCCGAGCACGGCGCCGCTCCACGCGACGCCCTGCGACACGGCGCTTTCGAGTCCGAAGCTCTTGAGCGGCAGAACGCTGGTGCCGAACAGCTGCGCCCAGTGCCCGGTGACCAGTCCTTTGAAGCCGCTGCCGATCGTGCTCGCGTCGAAGCAGACGCGGTTGAGAATTTCGGCCACCCCGTTGGCCGGCTTGCCGGGGATCATCGGCCCGGTGCCCGGTCCCATCGCCGACGCGAACTGACGGAGAACAGAGATGAGGATCCACGTGCCGGCGGCCACGCTCACGCCCGTGGCAAACGCCCGCCAGCTCGCGCGCCGCCGCCACGCGCCGTCCACCACGGCCATCGCGAGAATCACGGCGACGCCGTACATTGTGAACTCGCGATGCATCACGCCGACGGCGGCGATCAGTCCGAACCACGCCGGCCGCCGCCGGGTCATCCACAGCAACAGGAGGTACAGGAGCGGCTCGATGTTGCCGCCGCTCGCCTCCTGCAGCGTGCCGATCGTTCCGGCCGGCGCGAGCAAGAAAAAGAGACTGGCGACGAAC
>JAKALV010000167.1 GCA_021824055.1 Acidobacteriota bacterium | reverse complement strand
GCCGACCGCAAGGCGCGGTTCGCCTTCGTGATGCCCGCGCTTTCGGGCGACCCGGCGGTGCGCCAGCAATTCTTCGAGAGTCTCGCCGACGTCAAGAACCGGCAGCACGAGGCCTGGGTGCTCGAAGCGCTCGGCTACCTCAACCATCCGCTCAGAGCGCAGGACTCCCAGCGCTTCATCACGCCGGCGCTCGCGCTCGTCCGCGAGATCCAGCGCACGGGCGACATCTTCTTTCCAAAACGCTGGGTCGACGCCGCGCTCCGCGGCTATCAGTCGCCCGACGCGGCGGCGATGGTTCGGGCCTTTCTCGGCACGCTGCCGTCCGATTACCCGCTTCGCCTGCGCTGGGTGATCGAGGCCTCGGCCGACCCGCTGTTCCGCGCCGCGCGGCTCGGGGGCGGTACGTAGTACGTAGGGCTTACGTAGGGCCGAGCTTCGGCTCGGCCTTGTCCTGGCCTTGCCCGGCCCAGCGAAAGCTGGGCCCTACGTTTTCGATGTGGTCACCCCGTCACAGAGTCGCCGAACGACGACGACCGTGTTACCGTCGGAGGTGCGTCCTCCGGCATATTGACGGGCGCCTGACTCCGCATGCGACTCTCGTTGCGCTTCATCGTGCCGCTCGTGCTGGTGCTGGCAGGCGTGGCCTACGCCGTGCTGCCCGTGGCCGACAACCTCACGGTGCGCTGGTTCGTGCGCGACCTCGAAATCCGCGCCAATCTCGTCGCCAACACCATCCACGAATCCGTCCGGGAACTCGATCAGGCCGGACAGCCGGAGCGGCTCGTCCAGTTCTTCGCCAAGATTGCAGAGGACGAGCGCACCTACGCGATCGCGTTCTGTTCCTCGGCGGCGGCCAGGCCGGTGGCAACCGCCACGCTGCCGTCGGCCATCACGTGCGCGGATCTCGATCGATTTACCCAGCCTGAAGGCCAGATCATCCAGACGCCGACGGGCCGCCTCCTGGTGTCGGTGCGCCCGCTGGCCACCGACCGGTCGCCAGACGGCCGGCTCGTGATGGTGCACGACATGAGCTTCGTCGAGCGGCGCAGCGCGGAGACCCGCCGGTATTTTTTCTACTTCTTCGCCGCGCTCGCGGCCATTGTCTCCCTCATCACCGTGGCCATTGCCCAACTCAGCTGGCGCGGCTGGGTCCAGGGCACGCGGGCCCTGCTGCGGGGCGAGGGCCTCCTCCGCCCCGCCGCCGAAGCGCAGCGGCGTGAATTCCAGCCGATCGCCAGCGACCTTCGCGAGCTGATTCGCGACATCACCGGCGAACGGCAGCCCCGCGATGCCGAGCGGGCGGGCTGGTCGGGCGCGACCATTCGCGGCATCCTGCACGACGAGCTGCGCGAACAGGAAGTGATCGTCGTCTCGAACCGCGAACCGTATCTGCACGAGTGTGTGGACGGAGCGATCGAAGTCCACCGCCCCGCGAGCGGCCTGGTGACCGCGCTCGAACCGATCATGCGCACGTGCTCGGGCACCTGGATCGCGCACGGCAGCGGATCGGCCGACCGCGAAGTGGTGGATCGCCACGACCGGATCGGCGTGCCGCCCGACAATCCCGCCTACCGCCTGCGTCGCGTCTGGCTCACCGAGGAAGAGGAAGCGGGCTACTACTACGGGCTGTCCAACGAGGGGCTTTGGCCGCTCTGCCACATCGCACACGTCCGGCCGATCTTCCGCGCGGCCGACTGGGAACAATACGTGGCCGTCAACCGGCGATTCGCGCAAGCCGTGGCGGACGAGGCGGCATCGGCCGATCCCATCGTGCTCGTGCAGGACTACCACTTCGCGCTGCTGCCGCGCATGATCCGCGAGACGCTGCCGGCCGCCACCGTCGTCACGTTCTGGCACATCCCGTGGCCCAATCCCGAAGCCTTCAGTATCTGCCCATGGCGGCAGGAACTGCTCGACGGACTGCTCGGCAGCAGCATCCTCGGCTTCCATACGCAGTTTCACTGCAACAATTTTGTCGACACCGTCGACCGCCTCCTCGAGGCGCGCGTGGACCGCGAAACGTTCACCGTGTCGTACCGCGGTGAGCTGACGGCCGTGAATCGCTATCCGATCTCGATCGAATGGCCTCCGCTGCCGATGCACACGACCCGGCCGGTCGACGCGTGCCGGCTCATCGTCCGCGCCCGCCACCAGCTGCCGCCCGAGCAACTGCTGGGCGTGGGCGTGGACCGGCTGGACTACACCAAGGGCATCGAAGAGCGCTTCCGCGCGGTCGAGCGATTGTTCGAGCGGCAGCCCGAATGGATCGGCCGGTTTTCGTTCATCCAGATTGCCGCGCCGTCCCGGTCGGGCATCGAAGAGTATCGCCAGTACCAGGCGCGGGTGCGCGCCGCCGTCGATCGCATCAACCGGCGGTTTGACCACGGCGGGCCGCCGGCAATCATCCTCCTGGTGTCGCACCACGAACCCGACCAGGTGTACGAGTACTATCGCGCGGCCGATCTCTGCTTTGTGAACAGCCTGCACGACGGGATGAACCTGGTCGCCAAGGAATTCCTGGCGGCGCGTGACGATGAACGCGGCGTGCTGATCCTGAGCCAGTTCACGGGCGCGGCGCGCGAGTTGCCCGAGGCCATGATCGTGAATCCGTACGACTCCGACCAGTGCGCGGCCGCCCTGAACGCCGCGTTGTTGATGCCCGAACACGAACAGCGCGCGCGCATGCGCCTGATGCGCGGGCTCGTCGGCGAATTCAACGTCTATCGCTGGGCCGGCCGGATGCTGATCGACGCCGCCAGCATGCGCAACCGCGGCCGTCTGCTCAAACGGTCGGGCCAGGCCGAATGAGCGACCGGTTGCTCGCCGGCGCGCACGCCGCGTACTTTCTCGATATCGACGGCACGCTCGTGGAGTTGGCGCAGACGCCGGGTGCCGTCAGAATCGGCGCCGCCCTGCTCGAGGTCATCGAGGCGCTGGCCCGCCGCACCGGCGGCGCGGTCGCCCTGATTTCCGGCCGCGCGCTGCCGGACATCGATCAGCTCTTTCCGCGGCGCCGCCTCGCCGCCGCCGGCCAGCACGGCATCGAGCGGCGCTCGGCCGCCGGCGCCGTCACGCGCCACCGCGTATCGGCAGCCACGCTCAACCGCGTCCGGCGAGTCCTGTCCACGGCGCTGATCGGCCAGGGCCTGCTGCTCGAGGACAAAGGACAATCGCTCGCGCTGCACTACCGCCAGGCGCCGCGCCAGGCCGGCGTCGCGCATCGGACGATGCGCCGGATGCTGGCGCTCGCGGGCCCACGGTACGTGTTGCAGCGCGGCAAGTGGGTCATCGAGCTCAAACCCGCCGGACGTGACAAGGGCATGGCCATCGCCGAGTTCATGCGCGAACCGCCGTTCCTCGGGCGCACGCCGATCTTCGTCGGCGATGACGCCACCGATGAGCAGGGCTTTGCGGTGGTCAACCGCATGGGCGGATGCTCCGTGAAGGTTGGCCCCGGTCCGACGGCGGCCGGCTGGCGCCTGCCCGACGCGCGGGCCGTGGTGGCCTGGCTCGCCTCCGGCCGGTCCCCGCAGGCGCCGGTCAGAGTACGTCGGCCCAGCGCGGCGCGGCGGCAAAGGCCGCGCGAATGAGACCGACGTGCGAATAGGCCTGCGGGAAGTTGCCGGACATGAGCTGTCGTCCGGTGTCGTAGTCCTCCGATAGCAGCCCGAGCGGCGACACGATCGTGTAGGCGGCGTCCATCAGCGTGCGCGCGTCGTCCACTCGGCCCAACTCCGCCAGCGCCTCGATCAGCCAGAACGTGCACAGGATGAAGGCCACCTGGGGCTTGCCGAAGCCATCGTCCTCGCGGTACCGCATGAGCCAGCCATCGTGCGTCAGGCCCTGGCGGATCGCTTCGACGGTGGCCGCCAGGCGGGCGTCGTCTTTCGGAAACAATCGCAGTGACGCCATCTGGAGCAGCGACGCATCGAGCCCGTCGCCGCCGTAAATGCCGGCGTACGCGCCGCGAGCCGGCGACCAGGCCCGCGTGGCAATCTCCTCGCGAATGCGGGTTGCGGCGCCCGCAAATTCGTCCACGGCGTGCGGCGCGAATCGCCGCGCGATGGCCGACGCGCGATCGGCGGCGGCCCAGCACATCAGGCTTGAAAATGTCTGTGGCGACGGCGCCGTCCGGTACTCCCAGATGCCCGAGTCGGGCGTGCCGGCCACCGCGATCGCCTTCCGCGCCAGTCGCAGCAGCAGATCCAGCGTGGCTGGCGTCCGTTCGGCGCGGAATCGCTCGTCGTGAAAGATCGGCGCCAACGTCAGCACGAGCTCGCCGAAGATGTCGTGCTGCTCGTGCAGCGCCGCGGCATTGCCGATGCGGACCGGCCCGTCTCCGTTGAACCCCGCCCACTGCGCGGCGATGGTCTCGGGCAGGTCGCGCGTGCCGGTCACCGAGTACAGCGGCGCCAGCGCGAGGTCGGGCGTGCCCCCGACGATGTTGAGCACGTAGGTCAGGAACTGCTCGCGCTCGTCGAACTGGCCGAGCAGGCGGAACGCATCCACGGTGTAGTATGCGTCGCGCAGCCAGCAGTACCGGTAGTCCCACGTGCGCCCGCTGCCACTCGCCTCCGGAATTGATGTGGTCATCGAGGCCACGATGGCGCCGGTATCCTCGAAGCAATGCAGCTTGAGCGCGAGCGCCGACCGGATCACTTCCTGCTGGTAGCGTGGCGGGATGTCGCAGTGCTTGACCCATCGCTGCCAGTGACGCAGGGTCTCGGTCAGAAACCGCGCGCACAGTCCCGGCAGCGGCTCTTCGATCGGCGCGCCCCAGGTCAGCGCGAAGTGGTGCCGGCCGGTGAGCGTGAACGCCCGGCCGTCGAGATACGAAAGCGGCATGTCGGTGGTCAGCCGCAGCTCGCTGGCAAAGCCGTCGAACCGGATGTGATTCGATCCGGAGATCGGCTTGGCCGGCGTCTTCGACCATCCCAGGACCGGACGGCAGTTCACGGCCACGCGTGGCGAGCCGCTGAGTGGTTCGATGATGCGAACGAACTGCGCCGGACGGAAGATACGCTCGTTCTGTTCGAATCGTGGCGCGAAGTCGATCACGCGGAAGCGCCCCCCGGGCGCCTCGAAGGTCGTCTCCAGGATGTTGGTGTTGTCGAGGTACCGCTGAACACCCGCCGACTCGTCAGCGGCGCCGATCAGAAAGTCACCCCCGTCCGGATCGAGCAGCGATCCAAACACCGGCTCGGCGTCAAACCGCGGCAGGCACGCCCACACCATGGCGCCCCGTCCGTCGATCAGCGCCGCGCACTGGCAATTGCCGATGAGACCGAGGTGTTCGAGCTGCACACGCGTCTCCTGTTCTGGCAGGGTCCGGGCTCTGGGTTGCCGGACGCGGTCGCCCGGACGCGCCGGGCCCGGCCGTCGCGACAACCGCCGCCATTGGAACGAATGTCCGGGAAACCACCCACTGCATGAAAGCACGTTTTTCGTACGTACGCCTGGCCCCGTCAAACCGATAAGCTGAAGACACGGTCAAAAGAGCAAAGCCATGACATTCACCCTGCGCCGATGCCTCATGCTGTTGTTGATCCTGCCCGCGCTGCTGTCCGCGGCCCCTCTGCCGCAGCAGGCCAAGCGCGAGTTCACGGTGGACGCCAGAAAATACCGGTTCGAGCCCGCGCGCATCGAAGTCGCCGAAGGCGACGTCGTCCGCATCACCCTGATTGCCGACGACATCCCGCACAGCTTCACGATCGACAACTACCGCATCGCGAAGCGCGGCGAGCCCGGCAAGCCCGTGTCCTTCGAGTTCCTCGCCGACCGTGCCGGCACGTTCAAGTACTACTGCAACCTGACCATCGACGACGGATGCCGGAAGATGTCGGGGGAGCTCGTCGTCGTGAAGAGACACTGACGCTCGTGTCGTGACACGCCTATCGCTGAGGAACGCTCGCAGCCGCCGTTCTGACGCGCATCGTGCTGCCGCTGCCCGCCGGGCTGCCAGGCGCGACTTCGGTCCAAGCGAAGACCAGTTCCTGTCCGCTCAGGGCCATGCGCGGGTATCCGCTCGATCGACTCGCCGACATCTCCGTGATGGTGACGGGGACCGACCGCCGTCCCGAGGCCTCAACGCGCCTCGCCCGAAGCTGGGCGCCGCTCGACGCCGACTCGATCCATGTTGCGATCGCGGATCCATCGGCGAGCATCTCCACATCGACCCGGCCGAGTGTCTTGGCATCGTCCAGCGCAATCGGCGCCCCAAACGTCCGGCCCGCGTCCTTCGAAAATGCCGCAAACGCATGATTCTGGTTGCCCTTGCCCGTGAACCAGGCGATTACCACATCCCGGCCGCGGGAGCTGAGCGCCGGGCCGTTCACCGGACACGCGTCAATTCGCCACTCGTCGGCATGGGCGGCCTTGGGTTCGGTCCACTTCCCCTTGTCGAGCCGCGCCACAAAAATATCGCGCGTCTCGTCGTCGGACCGGTTGCGAAACGCCGTCAGGACACCATCGGAGGTCACCGTCGCAGTGGTCGGACAGCACTCGCACACGCGCGCATCGATCAGCGCATCGGCGGTCTGCGTCCACTGCTCGTCAAACGACGCGAACCTGACACTCATGTCTCCGCCGTCGTGATCCATGCCCGCCATGGCGGCTCCGCCGACGGCCGGCTTGGCCATCGCTCGCCCATCGAGCCACACCAGGCCAAGGCCACCGCCTGGCATCGCGAACAGGGAGGCGAATCCGTGCTCGGTCTTTGTGCCGTCGTTGTGGGGACTGAAGGGAGTCGCCCAAGTGCGCCCACCGTCGGCCGAATACGACAGCATCACGTCGTAGGCGTACGTGCCGGCGCCGCTCTTCTGCAACCAGTGCGCGGCCAGTGTGCCGTCCGCGAGGCGCACCACCGACGGCACGTCTGCCCAATTGATAAACCAGTTATCACCCGTCGCCACCGTCTGAACGGGCGACCATCCGGAGGGGGTTCGCTCCGCGAACTTGAGCGTTGCCTTCGCGCCCGTGCGTTCCACCCAACTGAGCAGCACGCCTCGGCTCGACACGCTCATCTGCGGCAACGAACTGCCCGACTCGAGCGCCGGCGACACGAGCGGTTGCACGCGCAGATTGAACGGTGGCGCCTGGGCGGCCTGCACGGTTGAGAGACCGATAGCCGAACACATCACGACGGTACCGGCAAGACCGGCCGTCAACAGGAACAGCTGTTTCATGCGCATGATGGTCGCTCCAAGGACACTAAGTATACGCGGGACCGCGATCGTCGCCGAGCGTACTACCGTGCGACCACCGTGCCTTTCAACATCGCCATCCCGCACGAGATCTTGAGTTCGCCCTTGGCCAACGGGCCCAGCTTCAACGTGACCGGTTCATTCAGGGGCAGGTCCGCTCGCTG
>JAKALV010000166.1 GCA_021824055.1 Acidobacteriota bacterium | reverse complement strand
CCACACGTTCCTTTCGGAACTCAGGATTTTAAGTCCTGTGCGTCTGCCAGTTTCGCCACCCCGGCGTGGTGACATCAGGTTATCTGGTTATTTGTTGGCTGGCTATTGGATCGCTCATCGGGCCATCTTCTGTCGAACGACATCCCCGTTACAGTCGTCCTTGTCCGCGATGGATTGGTTCCAACACGACCTCAGACATTCGATTCGCCGCCTGATCCGGCGCCCCGGCATGAGCGCGCTCGCCGTCCTGACGCTGGCCGTCGGCCTCGGCGTCAATACGGTGGCGTTCAGCGCCATCAACGCCCTCATCTTCAAACCGTTCCACATTCCCAATGCCGACAAGATCGGCTGGCTGCTCTTCGCCGGCACGAATGACGCCAGCGTGAACGTGACCGTCTCGGACTTCGAGGCCCTCGAACGCCGGACCGGGACGCTCGACATCGTCGTCGCGTCCGCCCGAGCGCCGCTCGCACAGACGGACGCCGACTCGACCCGGCAGATCTGGGCCATGGTCGTGTCACCGCGCTTCTTCGAGATGCTGCCGCCGTCGCTCGTCAGCGGTCGGGGGCTGGTCGCCGCCGACTCGGCGAGTAACGCGGGCTCGGATGAAGTCACCGCGGTCGTGAGCGAGCGCTTCTGGCGATCTCATCTGGGCGGTAATCCCGATCTGAACGCCCTCCATCTCGAGCTCAACCGGCGCCCGGCGCGAATCGTCGGCGTGATGAAGGACGGGTACGAGACGCCGACCGGCGTGTTCGAACCCGACCTGTGGATGCCGATGACGGCCGGACAACGGCTTGGTGTGCTCAATGCCGGGACCGACCTCGACGCATCGGTTGGCATCCTTGCCATGCCGCGCCCGGACACGCCCGTGACGGCAATTGTCGAGGACGTGCGCCGGATTCTGGCCGATCAGCTGGCGATGCCGGCGTCCAACATCCGCGTGAGCTACGGACGGATCCTCGATGGCCATCCGGAGACCCGCGCGCTCAAGCCGGTCGCCGCGATTGCGCTCGCGGCCGTCGGCATCGTCCTCCTGATCGCGTGCTTCAATGTGGCCGGGCTGTTGCTGGCGCAGTCGGCCGAGCGCCAGCGCGAGATGGGGATGCGGGCCGCGCTCGGCGCATCGCGCTCGCGGTTGATCCGCCAGCTCGTGACGGATGGCGCGGTGCTCGCCACGCTGGCCGGCACCGCCGCGGTGATCCTTGCCGGCTGGAGCGCCGCGTTGCTGTCGACATTCAGTCTGCCCGCGCCGATCCCGCAGCGCCTGCACTTTGTCACCGATTGGCGCCTTATCTCATTTGCGATCGCGCTTTCGCTCGTCGCGGCCTTACTGCCGGCGCTTGTGCCGGCATTTCAGGTCTGGCGAGCGGACCTGACCGGATGGATTCGCGCGAGCTCGGCCGGCGGGTCCGGCGGCCGTGGTCAGGCGCGCGCGCGCCGCGCCTTCATGGTGCTGCAGGTCGCGGGCTCCACCGTTTTCGTCATTGCATCGGCGGTCTTCGGAGCCAGCTTCATCCGCGCCCGTTCAATCAACCCCGGCTTCGACACCGTGCACACCGCCGTGCTGGAACTGGATCCGGCGCATTACGGCTACACAACGGCGCGAACCCGTGAGCTGGCCGGCTCGCTGACGCGCCGCCTCGAATTGATTCCCGATGTTGTTTCGGCAAGCGCGGCCGATCGCATCCCCTTCTCCATGGGCTACCCGATCAGCACCACGGTCTCGCTGAACGGGCGTGACTGCCGCACCGGGGGCTGCCCGTCCGTCGGCGTATACGCGGTCGACGGACACCACGCCGCGGCCATGGGCCTGACCCTGCGTGCGGGCCGGATGTTCGACTCAACCAGCGCCGCGGATCGCGATGCGGTCGTGATCAGTCAGGCCGCCGCCGATACGCTGTGGCCGGACGCACTGCCTCTCGGCCAGACCTTCCGCGACAGCGGCGGCCGCGTGCGGCGCGTGGTCGGCATCCTGAACGACGTCACGACGAACCTCATGAACGCCACCGCGCGGCCGCAACCGTCTCTCTACTGGCCGCTTGAGGACGCAAACTACGGCCACCCGCTGACGGTGGTGGTCCGCACGAGCGGCGCGCCGGATGTGATGGTCGAGACCATGCGCCGGGCATTGCACGACATCGCGCCTGCCGTGCCTCCGCAATCGATCGGGACGATGCGGCAGCGGCTGGCGCTGCCGCTCTGGCCGACGCGGACGCTGGCGGGATTCTTCGGCGTCTGCGGGCTGCTCGCGCTGCTCCTCGCCACCGTCGGCCTCTTCGGCGTGACGCACTACGTGGTGAGCCAGCGCACGCGCGAGTTCGGCGTGCGCCTCGCAATCGGCGCGTCGGGCGGCGCGCTTCAGCGCATGGTGCTCGGCGAGTCGCTCCGCCTGATCGCGCCCGGCGTCGTCATCGGACTGGCCGCCGGCGCGGCGCTCAGCACGCTGGTCAAGTCACAACTCGTCGGCCTCGGGCGCCCGGATCCCCGCATCTTCGCCGCGGCCGTCGCGATCGAAATCGTCGTCGCGCTCGCCGCGGCGTGGATGCCCGCGCGTCGCGCCGCGCGGACAAATCCCCTGCTCGCGCTGCGCGCGGACTGAGAACGGCAGTCCAAGGTTCAAAGTCCAACGTCCAAGGTCACTTGTTGTCCTGGGTCCTCGGTCCTCGGTCCTAAGTCCTGGGACGTCCGGACGTCCAGGACTTGGGACCTGGGAGTGACGTTGGACCTTGGACGTTGGACCTTGGACGACGCCCTACTGCACAAACGTGATCGTTGATATCGAGAGGATCAGATCGCCCGGTTTCGCGGCGGCATTGCGGACGACGAAGTACAGATCGCGTTCGCCGGACGTCGCCTTCAGCGCAACGGTCGCGACTCCTGCGCCAGACGCGCCACCGGCGCCGGCTGTTTCCGCGGCTGTGGCGTCCACGACCACGCCGTTATTGCCGATGGTCGCCTGGCCGATCAGCTCGCCGGTCACAGACCCGAGGCGCACTTCGATCGTGCCGCCCTTGAATCCTTCTCGCGCGACCGCCTGTGAAGCGATGCGCAGTTGCCGGATCCCCGTCAGGTCGATGTTCTTGAACACGAGATAGTCATTCGTATGCGCGGCCATCGTCTGCACGCCGCCGTTCATCTCGAAACGGAACGACATCCCCGACGTCACGTCGGCGGCCACCGCGCGCAAGGTCGGACTCCGTCGAACCGTCACGGCCTCCACGGTGTGCGACCGTAATCCGGGCGCGCCTTTGTCGGTATAGACCGCGCGGAACACGATCTTCCCTGCCGCACCCGCCGCACCCCGCGAACCTCCCGAACCGGCCGAACCTCCCCAACCTCCCGCACCTCCCGAACCTCCCGAACCTCCCGAACCGGTGTGGTAGGCCCCGCTCAGCGGCAGAGTGTTGATGGTCGTGCTCTTGATGTTCATCACGTAATCGATGATCGACCGCACTTCCGCCGGCGTCAGCCCCGGGTGCGCCGCCATGTTCACGTCGCCCCATACGCCGGATCCACCGGTGCGGACCTTGTCGACGAGCTTGGCCTGGCCCGCCGCGTCGCCGGCGTATTTCTCGGCCACCTTCGTCCACGCCGGGCCGTTCGACTTGCTGTCGAGGTTGTGGCACGTCTTGCAGTCGCTCTGCGCCATCAGCGCCTTCGCCACACCGAACCGCGTCGTGCCGTCCACCTCGGCATCGTCCTGCGTCAGCCAGTCCGTCTCGAAGTTCTCGGAGACGTGGTCGATGCTGAACGCCACGCGCTCGGGCGGCGCCACGCCGTCTTCCTTGTCCTTGACGGTGACCGCGTACTTCAGCGGTTGATCGCCGAAGAAGAAGGTCTTGTTGCCGGGAACGTCAAACGTGATCGTCGGCGGCTCGTTGCCGGCGACAATGGTCAGGAGCTGGTCGGCGCTCTTGCCCGCGGGATCGGTCACCGTGAGCGTCGCGAAGTAGACGCCGTTCTTGTCGAACGTCACGGCAGCGTCCGGCGTGGTGAACGTCCTCGCCGCTCCGCCCTGCTCGGGCTCGACGCTCCACGAGTACTTGAGCGCGTCGCCGTCCGGATCCGTGCTGCCCTTCGCCGAGAGCGTGACTTTCAGCGGCACCGTGCCGCCGAGGGTGCTCGCGGTGGCTTTCGCCACCGGCGCGCGATTGCCGGCGTTGTACTCGATGCGCACCAGGCGCGAGTTGTCACTCTTGCGGAACCAGTTGCTGCCGTATTCGAGTACGTACAAATCTCCGTCCGGCCCGAATTTCATGTCGATGGGCTCGACGGGTTTGTAGGACGGCAGAAACCGTTCCATGCCCGCGTACGCGCCGTCGGCGGTCAGCGACACCGACATGATCAAGCCGCGGCACAAATCACCGATCAGCCACTTGCCCTCGTAGTAGTCGGGGAAGACGCGCTTCCCTTTCGGAAAGTCGGCGCGATGGAAGATCGGACCGCCCATCGCGGAACGCGCGCCGGTGCCGAGCTCCGGAAACTTGTCGGACAACGCATACGGATAGTAGATGACCGGCGGCTGGGCCGGCGGCAGGTCGCGCAGGCCGGTATTGTTCACCGACGTGTTGGTCGGATGCGCGGGATCCTTGCGCGGTCCCGGCGCGTTCTTCGCGTAGTCGAAGACGGGAAACGCGCCGGTGGCGCCGATGAAATACGGCCAGCCGAAGTTGCCCGGCCCTTTCGCGAGATTGAACTCGTCATACCCGCGCGCGGTGTTCGCGGTGTCCTCGAGCGCGTCCGGCCCGACCTCGCTCCACAGGACCCAGCCGGTCTGGCTGTCGACGAACACACGCCATGGATTGCGCAGCCCCATCGCGAAGATCTCGGGGCGCGTCTGCGGCGTGCCGGGCGGAAAGAGATTGCCCTTCGGAATCGTGTAGCTGCCGTCCGGCTCGGGATGAATGCGCAGGATCTTGCCGCGCAGGTCGTTGGTGTTCGCGGCCGAGCGCTGATCGTCCCAGTTCGCGCGGCCCGGCCGTTCGTCGGTGTGCGACGTCAGATTCACGCCCGTGTTGTCGCCGACGGTGATCAGCAGATTGCCGTCCTTGTCCCAGGTCATGCCCCCGCCGGTGTGACAGCACACCTCGCGCTGCGTGCCGTACTCGAGCACGACCTTCTTCGAGTCGGGGTCGAGTTCATCGAATTCGTTGAGCGTCCATCGCGCCAGCACGTGCTTGGTCACGGTGGTCTCGGCGTACAGCAGGTAGATGAAGTGGTTCGTCGCGAAGTGGGGATCGAGCTCGAGGCCGATCAGGCCCTCTTCCGCCTCCTTCTTCACGCCATCCGCGCTCGTGTACTTCGTGTTGACCGGCAGCGTCTCGATCTTCTTGGTGAGCCGGGTCGCCGGGTCGTAGACCTTCAGCGTGCCCTTGCGCTCGATGAAGTACACCTTGCCGCTCGGCAGGACCTGGAACTCCATCGGCTCATCGAGCTCGCCCGGCTGGATCACCGTGACGGGCGTAAAGCGGTTCATCTCGGGCTTGACCGGCGCCGGCCTCGACTGCGCCGCGAGGAGGATGCCGACCCCGGCGACGGTCAAGAACACTGAGAGGCGCGCGGCCGTGGATCGGTGACTCGCTGTCTTCATTTCAAAATATCCTCACAGAACTGCAGGCACTTGGTGACCTCCGTCACCGCGTCGCCCGGGTACTCGAACTCGATGTTCGCGGGAATGTTCCAGCCCTGGCTCTTCAACAGCAACAGGACCTCTCGGATGGGCGTGTCGCCCTGTCCCCACGGCACGTTGGGCCCCTGATTCTTCTTCCGGTCTTTCAGATGCAAGTTGGTGATGCGCGCGTGGTGTTCCTTGATGTACGCCACGGCGTCGTAGTTGGCGGCGGTGAAATGGCCGATGTCGAGGTTGACGCCGTGAAACGTCGACATCGCCATCGCCTTGGCGAAAGTCTCAGGCGTCGCGAACTCGTCCGGTTGATTCACGCTCGAGTGGCCGTGAAAGCCCACCATCATCCTGTGTTTGTCGGCGAACGGCGCGATACGCTGCGCCACGCTGACCTGCGTGGAGGTCGTGATGGCCTTCACGCCGAGCGCGGCGGCCATCCGAAACGCGTATTCAATCTCGTCGTCGGTCGTGGCCTTGTTCATGTTGTAGGTCAGGAACCGGACCTCGATGCCGGCGTCGTTGAATTTCTTGCGCGCCGCCTGAAACATGGCCGGCGTCGCGTTCTTGCGCCACTCGAGCAGCGGCTCGCGCGATGCGCCGCGGCCGATCGACGGCGCGCCGGCCAGCGCTTCGACGTGGTTCGACATCACCTCAACCTCAGTCAGGCCGATCTGCTGCATCGCCGGCACGATGTCCTCGGCGTTCGGGATGCTGCGAAAGCTATAGGTGATCGCGCCAATGACGACGCCGGCAAAGGGTGCCAGGGTGGCAGGCGGCCAAGGATCCAGAATGCTGGTCCCAGGGTGCGGGGCCGCCAGGGAACGCAGCGCGGAAACGCCCGGCAGGGCGAACGCGGCCATGGCGGCAAACTGGCGGCGGCTGAGGTTCCTGGCTTGGTTGGGCATGGCGAGATGGTAACGCGAAAATTGGGTCAGAATGTTGTCGCAACGGTGGGGTGCCGACGTGAGACGAATCGGAATGGGTCTGGTGGGCGCGGGGTTCGTGGGGCCGCATCATGTCGATGCCGTGCGGCGGCTCGGCTACGTCGACATCGTCGCGGTGGCCGGCAGCAACAGCGAGTCGGCGGCGCTGAAGGCGGAGCAACTGGGCGCGCGGCGCTCGTACGGCAACTACGAAGACCTTGTGCGTGATCCCGATGTGGAGGTCGTGCACAACGCGACGCCCAACCACCTGCACTTTCCCGTCACGGCCGCGGCGATTGCCGCCGGCAAGCACGTGGTGTCGGACAAGCCGCTGGCGCTGACGCCGGCCGAGGCGCGGGAACTTCTGAAACTCGCCACCGCCGCCGGCATCGTCCATGCGGTGACGTTCAACTATCGCGGCAATCCCCTGGTGCAGCACGCGCGCGCGTCGGTGGCCGCCGGAGAGATCGGGCGGCCGCACTTCATCCATGGCCACTACCTGCAGGATTGGCTGTTGAAGGACACGGACTACTCGTGGCGGCTCGAGCCCGACAAGGGCGGCGTCACCTCGGCCCTCGGCGACATCGGGTCGCACTGGTGCGATTTGGCGCAGCACATCGCCGGGCTGCGGATCACGCACGTTCTGGCGGACATCACCACCGTGGTGCCGGTGCGCAAGAAGCCGAAGGCGGCGCGAGAAGCATTTCAGCAGGGCGCGCGTGACGCAGCGGTTGAGCTCGTCACGATGCAGATGGAAGATCTGGCCTCTGTGCTGGTCCGGTTTGACAACGGCGCCAAAGGCAGTTTTTCGGTCGGCCAGGTCTGCGCCGGACACAA
>JAKALV010000165.1 GCA_021824055.1 Acidobacteriota bacterium | reverse complement strand
TCGAGACCATGAAGATCATCGCGCTCGGCAAATGGACGTAGAAGATCTTCTGCACGAGCCCCATCGTCGCTTCGGGGGGTGCGGCGTCGATCAGAAAGGGCGACGCGGCGAGCATCGCCGCGGCAACCAGGAGCAGAACCGGCACAGCGCGCTTCATTCGGACCTCCTCACTCCCCGAGCAGCGGACCACAGGTCCACAGGGCGAGCGAGAGAAACACCGCGTCAAAGGATACCAGCATCCCGAGCCACATCCGCGCCACGGCCAGGTCGGCCTCGGGTGTAAAGATGGCGTTCGTCCCGCGGACACCCGCAATGATCACCGGCACGATGATCGGAAACAGCACCACGGGCAACAACACGTCGCGCGATCGCGCGCGCACCAGCATCGCCGCAAAGAGCGTCCCCACCGCCGCAAAGCCCAGCGTGCCGGTGGCGAGCAGTGCCGCCAGCAGCCAGGGCGCACGTCCCAATGGCGCCTGAAAGAACAGCCCGGTCAGCGGCACCAGCACCACTTCGACGCCGGCCAGCAGCAGGAGCACGGCCATCAGCTTGCCCAGATACACAGCCGGCCGTTCGACCGGCGACAGCAGCAGACCGCGCAGCGTGTCGTGCTCGCGCTCGCGTTCGAACGTGCGCGTCAGCGCGATCGTCCCCGAGAATGTCAGCGTGACCCAGAGGATGCCCGAGGCCGAGCCCGCGGGCACCGAGCTGTCTTCCTGGACGAAGCTGAACGCGAAGATCAGCACGGCGGTCACCGCAAAGAACAGCGTCGTGTAGATCAGCTCGCGGCTGCGCGACTCGACGCGCAGGTCCTTCTCGGCAATCAGCCACGCGCTGCGAAGCACGCCGATCATGCGGCATCTCCCGCGAGCGCCGCCCGATAGCGTTCCACCAGCGGCGCGGCGCCGGCCGGCAGCTCTCGGCACCGGCCGCGGTTGACGCAGGCCGCGCGCGTAGCGATGCGTTCCGCGTAGTCGAAATCGTGGGTGGCGGCGAATACGATGGCGCCGCCGCGGCCGAGTTCCGAGATGCGATCCACGAGCGCGTCCGCGGAGCGATCGTCCAGTCCGGTGAACGGCTCGTCGAGGAGCACCAGGCGCGGCTGATGCAGCAGCGCGCGCTCGAGCGCCAGCCGCTGGCGCATGCCGCGCGAGAACCCACCCACGCGATCATCCGCGCGATCCGCGAGATCCGCGCGCCGAAGCCCGCGCTCCACGGTGCCGGCCACGTCGGGCAGGTTGTACAGCCGCGCCATGAACGTCAGGTTCTCGCGCGCCGTGAGATCCGTGTACAGGAACAATTCATGGCCGAGAAATCCGATCCGGAGCCGCAGCGGGTCGCCGCCGTCCTCGGCCGTGATGGCGCCGTAGCGCACCGCGCCGGACGTCGGCCGCATCAGTGACGACAGAATGCTGAGGAGCGTGGACTTGCCGGCGCCGTTGGGCCCGAGCAGCGCGATGACATCGCCGGCCGCGGCGTTCAGCGTGACGTGCGCCAGCGCCCGCCGGCGCCCGAACGTTCGCGACACGTCGTCAATGGCGACGCGATCGAAATCCCGCACGCCGGCGCTCATGCGCGCCGAAAGCCCTCGCGTAGTCCCACGAGTACGAACCCGATCGCGAGCGTCAGCGACAGGTAGCGTGGCCAGCGGGCGTGAAACGGCAGGCCGGTGACGTCAAAGCTCAGCGTGCCGCCGGCGCCCAGGGCCGTGCCGCGCGCGATCACCAGCGGCTGGCCCTCGTTGGTGACTTCGCGCCGGTCGGCGAGCTGCGGTGAGGCCAGATCTTCCACCCCGGCGCGCTGCAGCACGACCGTCGTCTCTGGCACGGCCACGGGCCAGGTCTGCGTGATCGTCTTCGTACCGCTGCCGGTCGGCAGTTCGAAACCCAGCTGCACCTCGGTCGATCCGGGCTTGAACGGGCCGACCACCGTGAGGTGCGAGCCCAGAAGCTTCCCCTGTGGCGACGACCCGTCCATCATGCCGCCCCCGCGCGCCCCGGTCGGCAGATCGAGCTGCAGCGGCCCGCCGAGGTCCACCGGCGTCCGCGCCGAGTTCACGATGTCGAGGACGTAGTACACGGTCAGCACTTCATCGCCCGGCTCAACCACGATGCGCGTATTCGGCCCGAGCACGACCGTGCCGCCGACCGCGGGCCCGGCCGCCAGCTTGGCGTCCTCCGCCGCGCGCGCCGCCGCGTCGGGATCCGTCGCGACCAGCACCACGCGTAGGCCCGCCGTGCCGATCGTGACGTCCTGCGACGTAAGCGTTTCTTTGTCGACGGTGGTCGTCACCTTGACGACCGTGCCCGGCTTGAGGTTCGTGATCAGCGCATGCCCCGTGGCGTCGGTCTTCACGGTGCGCGTCTTGCCGTTCACCACGAACTCCACCGGTTGATCCGGCACGTTCTTGTCGAATCCACCGCGGATCACGCGCACGGTCAGCGCGCCCGCGGGCACGTCGGCCGCCGGCAGCGGCACGCCTGAGATCTGCTTCGGGTCCGGCATCGCGATCTGCGCCGCCGCCGGCGCTGCCCACATCGCACCGAGCACGAGGAGCACGACCGCCGCGCCTGAGGCACCAGCGCGCCTGTCACCCGTGCGCTTGGCACCAGCACCCTTGTCACCGGCACCCTTGGCACCCTGGCCCCCTGCCCCCCTGGCACCCTCTCCCAACTTCTCCCCGCACGACTTGCAGAACCGCGCGTCCGCATCGTTCGACGTGCCGCACTTCGGACAGTCGGACGCCTTCGTCACGGCCGTGGCCGCGGCAGCCGCCGCTTCGGCATCCAGGCGATCGAGGTCTTCGATCAAGCTGGCGGCATGCACACGCAGCGGCGCGGCCAGCGTCTGAAAGTCCTTCGCGTTGATCTTGCCCATGCGATGGTCGAACTCGAGCTCCTTGATGGAGTGCAGGACCCGCTGCTTGTCCCATTGCAGCAGCTCACGGCGATCGCTCGACAGCGCCGCTTCGAGGCCCTTCGGCGCGATGAGCGAGGCCAGCGCGGTGTGCAGGAAATATCCGGCGAGGCCGATGGCGAGCACGCCGGCGCTGAGCGTCAGCAATGCCACGGGATGCGTCTGACCGGTCAGCATGACGGCCACGGTCGCGGCCGCCATCGACAACAAGATGAATACCTGGCCTGGCTTAGTCGAGGTCTCTGAGCTCATCGTCCAAACGCGATTCCATCGCGGCGTCCATCGTGGCTGGCGGGGCGCCGGCCGAAGTGTCTGTTCCGCGCCGCGACCAGCGCCACGCGACGCCGCCGATGCCGGCGATGCCGAGCACGCCAAAACCGTACGGCAGCAGCCACGCCAGGCGATTGAATCCCTTGTCGATGGGCTGCGCCAGCACTTCCTGGCTGCCGTACTTCTTGACGAAGTAGTCGATGATCTGCTGTTTGGTGTACCCCGACTTGATCAGCCCGGAGAGTTCCTCGCGCATGTCGGCGGCCACCTGGCAGGTGCACTCGCCGATGCGCTTGCGCCCGCACGTACCGCACATGCAGATGATGCCCGTCTGCATGTCTTTCTCCAGCGGCGACTGCGGCACGATCACGACCGTCTGCGCCGACTCCACGTGCTGCGCCTGGAGCGACGTCTGGCTCGCGCCAAACAGCACCAGCAACAGCAGCGTGGTGGTGGCCGCCCCCTCGGGGACCTTCTTCGTGGCGAACGCGATCGCGCTTTCCGGCAGCAGCGAGATGAACGTGCCGAAGATGATCACGCCGAAGCCCATCCAGATCCAGTTGATGAGCGGGTTGATCACGATCTGCAGCGTGGCCGACTGCTGCTCCGCGTTCTGCGACGCCAGCACGATATACAGGTCATCCGGAATGCTGCGGCGAATCGCCACTTCGGTCGTCGGCTCTTCTTCCTTGCCGCGGAAGAACCAGCGCGCCGGATACATCGCGCCCAGATCCTTGCCGTCACGGAACACCTGCACCTGCGCTGTGATCATCTGCTTGGCGCCGTCATCGCCGATGCGCAGCTGATCGTAGCGGACCGTGTACGGCCCGAGATTGACCTGCTGCCCCGTCTTCAGCACCACCTGCTGCTCGATCTTGCCCGCGTTGCCGGCAAATCCGAGGAAGACCAGGACGATGCCGACGTGGACGAGGTAGCCGGCATAGCGCCGGCGCGAACGGGAGAACAGGCCGATCGCCGCGGTGAGCGGATCGGTCCCGGTCGATTCCTTGCGCACGCGCGTGCCGCGCCAGAATTCCTGCAGGACCGTCCACGCCGTAAACGCGCAGAGACCGAAGCAGAGCCCGGCGGCCCAGAAGTTCACACCGAGGAACCGCACGCCGGCCACCGTCACGGCCGCCGCGACAATGGGCCAGAGAAACTGATTCTTCAGCGCCGTCACGGTGGACTTGCGCCACGCCAGCATGGGGCCGACGCCGGTCAGAAACAGCAGGATCAGCCCGATCGGCAGCATCCACTGATTGAAGAACGGCGGGCCAACCGTGAGCCGCTCGCCGCGCACCGCCTCGCTCAGCGTGGGGAACATCGTGGCAAACAGCACGAAGAAGGCCGAGAACAGCAGGATCCAGTTGTTGGCGAGGAAGGCCGCCTCTTTCGAAATGTACGACTCCAGATCGTGCCGCGCGCGCAGGAGCGGCAGGCGATAGATGATCGCCCCGAAGCTCACCGTCAGCGTCAGCACCATGAAGACGGTGAACATCCACGCGAGCTGCCGGTCTTCGCCGAACGCGTGCACGGACTGCACCACGCCGGAGCGCGTCATGAACGTGCCGAAAATCGTCAGGAAGAACGTCACCACGACCAGCGAGACGTTCCACACCTTCAGCATGCCGCGGCGCTCCTGCACCATCACGGAATGCAGAAAGGCGGTGGCGGTAAACCACGGCAGCAGGCCGGCGTTTTCCACCGGATCCCAGCCCCAGTAGCCGCCCCATCCGAGCTCTTCATACGCCCACAATCCGCCGAGCGCGAGGCCGATCGTCAGGAACAGCCACGCCACCATCGTCCAGCGCCGGACCGAGCGCAGCCACGAATCGTCCAGCTGCCCCGTGATGAGCGCGGCCATGCCGAACGCGTACGGAATGGTCATGCCGACGAAGCCCAGGTACAGCATCGGCGGATGGATCGCCATGTAGAAATTCTGCAGGAGCGGGTTCAGGCCCTGTCCCGTGGTCGGCGCGGTCGTGAGAAAGGTGGTGAACGGGTTGTTGTGCACCACGAGGAGGAAGAGGAAGAACATCTCCACCGACGCGAGCACGGCCACGACGTACGGAATCAGCAGCCGCTGGCGCGCGCGGTTGACGTGAACCGCCACGCTGCCGAACGACGCGAGCAACGCCACCCAGAAGAGCAACGAGCCGTCGAGGCCGCCCCAGTATGAGGTGAGCTTGTAGAAGAGCGGCTGCGCGGCGTCCGAGTAGTGCTGCACGTACTTGATGCGGAAGTCGCCGATCACGAACGCATGAATGATGATGGCCGAGACCACGAGCGTCAGCGCGGTCACCGTGTGAAACAGCGCCACGCCGGCATTGGTCAGCCGGGTATCACGACGCTTCGCTCCGGCGATCGACGCGGCAAACGCGGCCGCGGCGAGCACGAAGGCTGTCAGGATGATCAGCGTGCCAAGTGCGGCCATCGAGCGGGTTACTCCGACCCGCCGGCGCTGGTGGTGCCGATGGCTTTGCCGCCCGCCGGGTCATATTTCGACGGACATTTTGCCGTCATGTTGTCCGCGTGAAAGCCCGCGCTGTCCAGATGCCCCGACACCACAATCTCGGCGCCGCTCTTGAACGTATCGGGCACCACGCCCTTGAACGCCGTGTTCACCACTTTGCCGTTGTTCTCGATCGCAAAGCGATACTCCAGCGTCTGGTCGTTCACCATGATCGACTTGTCCACGACGAAGCCGTGCAGCTTCAGCCGCTTGCCGTACCACGACTGCGGGTTGTTCATCACTTCGTCCACATGCTTGTAGTACTCGGTCTCCTTGGACAGCGTGGAGTAGAACATGAACCCGAGGGTGCCACCGACGAAGAGCACTGTTAGCAGGACACGCACAAGCTTATTGGACATGAGGCCTCACTTCAGCTTTCAGAGACTGACGCGTAGCTTTCAGGATACGACCCACCGTAGGTGCTTAGCAACCTCAGAACAGTGGTCACCGGCAGGCCTACCACATTCGTGTACGAGCCCGCGATGCGCGGAATGACGCGCGACGCCAGCCCCTGGATGGCGTAGGCGCCGGCTTTGTCCATCGGCTCCCCGCTGGCGACGTAGGCCGCGATCTCGTCGCCGGTCAGCGCGTTCACCCAGACCTCCGTGGATTCCATCGCCGACCGCATCACGCCCCGCCAGCTGATCGCCACGGCCGTCAGCACCGTGTGCGATCTGCCGGAAATCCGGCGCAGCATGCGCGCCGCGTCTTCCACGTCGGTCGGCTTTCCCAGAATCTCACCATCAACTATGACGACGGTGTCGGCGCCAAGGACGGGAGCGTGCGGCCAGCGCGCCGCCACCGCCGCCGCTTTCGCGCGCGCGAGCCGTTCCGCATACGCGTCGGGCGTCTCGGCCGGCCATGGCGTCTCGTCGACGTCCGCCGCGTCCACGCGGAACGCGAGGCCCGCGGCGGCGAGCAGTTCACGGCGTCGCGGCGACGCGGAAGCCAGAATCAACATGTCGTTGATGATAAATTAGGAAGTCAGTCTGCATGGAGTCTGTCTCCACCACCGCAACGCACACCATCAAGCAACTGCTCGAGCGCCAGCCGCTGACGGCCGCCAAAGTGGTGTTCGCGTGGCGCGTGGCCGCAGGCCCCGCCCTTTCCCGCGCGGCGAACGCTGAATGGTCCGGTGACGGCACCCTGACCCTTCGCGCCCGCGGCGCGGCCTGGCAGCGTGAGCTGGAACGCGCCGCGCCCGTGCTCAAAGACCGCCTGGCATTCCTGCTGGGTCAGCAAGTCGTGCGCAAGATTCTTGTGATTGAGGATACCCATGCGTGAATCCGTGATCGTCAGCGCCGTTCGTACTCCGACCGGCAAGTTTCTGGGCGGACTGAAGGACTTCAAGGCGCCGCAGCTCGGCGCCCTGGTGGTGCGCGAGGCCGTGGCCCGCGCGGGCATCGATCCCGCGTCGGTCGACGAGTGCATTCTCGGCAACGTCGTCAGTGCGGGCGTCGGCCAGGCGCCCGCGCGCCAGGCGGCGATCGCCGCGGGACTGCCCTACCGTGTGGCGGCGCTCACCATTAATAAGGTGTGCGGCTCCGCCCTCAAGTCCGTGATGCTGGCACAGCAGGCCATCGCCGCGGGCGATATCAACATCGCGGTGGCTGGCGGCATGGAATCCATGAGCAACTGCCCATATCTGCTGAGCGGCGCCCGCGAAGGCTTGCGCATGGGCGACGGCAAGCTGGTGGACTCGAT
>JAKALV010000164.1 GCA_021824055.1 Acidobacteriota bacterium | reverse complement strand
GGCCTGCGATATGTGCAGCTTCCCACGGCGTTGGATCTCTCGTCGCCGGCCGACTCGGCGGCCTACGCGATCGCCAGCGTTCGCGTACGGGGGAAGGGCACCGATTCCGTGGAATTCAGGGGGCGGCCGATCGTCTACGCCATCAGCATACCCGCGGCTGCTCCCCACCGCGAGCTGGCTGAGCGGTTCCTTCGCTACCTGCTCTCGGCGGACGGCCGTCGCGTGCTGCGACGCGAAGGGCTCGATGCGCTCGAGAAGCCGTCCGTCGTCGGCACCGGCGCGCCGGCGGGTTTGCTGCCGTGACCGGACAGACCACAGGGTCGGCCCGCGGATCGCAGCCGTGGGTTGCGGTCATCGCGGCGCTGGCGAGTTCGCTCCTGCTGCTGTTTCTCGCCGCTCCCATTGGCCAGCTGATCGGGGCCGGCGGTGCCGAAGGTGTGCGCCAGTTCTCGCGGGACGCGGAACTGCGCGGCGCGCTGCTCCTCACGGCGCTCACCGCCACGACGGCCACGTTGCTCGGCGTGCTTGGCGGCACACCGCTGGCCTATCTGCTCGCGCGCCGTGAGTTTCGTGGACGAGCCGTTCTGTCCGCCGTGCTCGATTTGCCGCTGCTGATTCCGCACCCGGTAGCCGGCATCGCCCTGCTCCTGATGCTGGGCCGAGAGTCGGCAGTGGGCGGTGCGTTGCTTGCCGGCGGACTGCGCGTGGTCGGAACGCCTCTCGGCATCGTGGCCGCGATGCTCTTCGTGGCGGCCCCACTCTTCATCAGCGGCGCGCGCGAGGCGTTCGCCAAGGTGGACGCACGATTCGAGGCAGTGGCACGCACCCTCGGTGACACGCCCCAGCGCGCCTTTCTGCGCGTCACGCTTCCGCTGTCGCGACGTGGGTTGGTGGCATCGGCCGTGGTGATGTGGGCGCGCGCGGTCAGCGAGTTCGGGGCCATCGTGGTGCTGACCTACAACCCGAAGGTCGCAAGCGTGCTCAGCTACGACCGCTTCACGAGTTTTGGCCTGCGCGAAGCGCTCCCGGTGGCGGCGGTGCTCGCCCTGCTGGCACTGATACCGCTCACGGCACTACGGACGCTGCGCGGTGCGGACGACGGGGCCGCGCCATGATCGAGTGCCGCGCGCTCAGCGCGCGTCGCGGACGCTTTCACCTGGCGGACGTGACCTTCACCGTGCCGACTGGCCAATACGGCGTGGTCATCGGTCCGGCAGGGTCAGGGAAGACGACGCTCCTCGAGACGATCGCCGGCGTGATTCCAGCCGACTCGGGATCGCTCTGGTTGCACGGCGCGGACTGCACTAGGCAGGTGCCGGAAGCGCGGGGGGCGGGACTGGTGTACCAGCACGCCTTCCTCTTTCCGCACTTGAGCGTCGCGGCCAACATCGCCTACGGTGCTGAAACGCCGGAACTCGCCGAATCCGTGGCGCGGCGGTTCGGCGCGGATGCGCTGACCAACCGTCCCGTGCGCGCGCTATCCGGCGGCGAGCGCCAATTGGTGGCCCTGGCCCGCGCGTTTGCGCGTCGCCCGCCGGTGGTGCTGCTCGACGAACCGTTCAGCGCCCTCGACCCGCGGCGCCGCACGCTGGTGCGGCGCGAGGTACGCGCGCTGCACCGCGAATGGGGGATCACAACCTTACAGGTGACGCACGACTTCACCGAGGCGGGCCTGCTGGGGGACGTCGCCATCCTCCTCGATGGCGGACGCGCACTGCAGTCCGGCACGCCCGATGAACTCTTCCGTCGCCCGGCGTCGCCAGACATCGCGGAGTTTCTTGGCGCCGAGAACGTGCTCGCCGGGACGGTGCAGGTACTCGCTGAGCAGGCGCCAGACTGGCTCGATGGCGAGCCGTCGCCCATCGCCCATGGCAACCACGCCATCGAGTTCACCACCGGTCCGCTCACGCTCTACACGGTCGGCGACTTTCCGGCAGGAGCCGGATACGCCGTCATCCGCGCCGAGGAGATCGTGCTGTCGCTTGACCTGCCGTCCGGGTCGGCGCGCAATCGCTTCCGCGGCCTGATCACCGAGGTGGCCACCCTCGGCGCGCTGACGCGTGTGACGCTGGAGGTGGCGGGGGTGCCGCTGATTTCCTCGCTGACGACGCGATCGGCGAAGGAGTTCGCCTTCCGGGCGGGGATGCCGGTGACGGCGTCCTTCAAGGCGATGGCGGTGCACCTGTGCTGATGCGACGTCAACGCCAGCAGACCAAGTAGTTCGTGAGTTCTTCGCACTGCGGATACGCTTGGTGAACGGCAGCAATGGCACGCGGCGACGGCGCGGGAGAGAACTCCGGCCGGCGTTTTATGACGACCACGGACGCACCGATGGCCAAGGCCCGTACTGGAATGTCCAGGGCACTCTCAGGTGTTCGGTCCAAAAACTCGAAGAGTGTGCGCGTGTGGTTGAGCCTGCCCGTGAGAAAGTACGCTTCCGGGGCGTCGGGGCCCGCCCAAAGCACCCGGTGGGCATCAAGACGACTGATCGTGCGGACGAGGGCGCGGACGTCGCCGGCATCTTCAGCCTCGACCCGCAGTTGTGCCCGTGGCAGGTCAAGTCTCACGGAATCGGGCCCGTTGAGATACCGCACGCCGAGTGAGTGAACGGTGCCCGGATTGAGCCTCAGCACGGCGAAGGCTAGGAAGAACGCGCCGGCGAGCAAGAGGGCACGTCCAGTGACTTTGCCCCATTCCTGCACGGCAGCGAAGATGCCAAGGAAGCTGAGCGGCACCACGTAGAGCGTGTAAATTGGGGCCGCAAACGGGAACTCGACCAGCATCCCCGATACGGCGATGATCGCGATGGATCGCGCCATGTCCCGGCGTGAGGTGTTGATGCTGACGTTGCGCGGGAATAGGGTGGGAAGCGCGAGGGATGCGGCAACGAGCAGGGGCAGGCTCCACACCACATACCAGCCGGCCAGGTACCATCGCGGGTCACGCGCGGACGCCAGAACAATTGTGCCGAACCAGACGATGCCGATTCCGCGGGCGACCGCAGCCATCCGGTCTTCGCGCCATGGCCAGAGGATGAAGATCAGTGGCAGGCTCCACAGCAATCCACGGGGCGCCGGAGGCAGGAACTGCGCCCCATTCAGCCGGCGCCACGGGGTGACGAACGTCCCAATGAAGAGGTCGCGACCAGCGGATTCGGTGGCGAAGAAGACGGTAAAGCCGGCGAGCGGAATCGCCACGCCGATGACATAGGGACCAAGGACGCGGGCGAGGACACGTAGGCGCATTCCCGCCGTGCCGCCGCCACTCGTCCATTCACGAAACGCGAGTGTCCACGCGAGCAGGGCGAATGGCGGCACCAGCCGCCAGGCCGTCCGCTCACCGGCACTCAGGGCCAGCATCGCAAGCAGGACAAGCCCGCTTCCGAGCGCTACCAACGTTACCACTCGCAGTCGCCGCAGTGACGTCGAGACAGGTCCGCCGCTGGCTGGCTGCGGAGTGGTGGACCAGAGCGCCAGCGCGCAGCCAACCAGTTGAACGATCCCGGTGAGTTTCAGAAGGACCGCCAACCCGCTGCAAATACCCGCCGCGATAATCCAATGAGCACTGCCACTCTCATGCCATCGGATGACGGCGAGCATTCCGAACGTGGCGAGGAAGAGCAGGTACCACGATGGCATTGGCGCGCGGTAGTTTGGCACGGACAGCACCAAGCAAGTCAGTGCCGCCAGTGCCGCGCCGGCCGGCGGGGCGAATCGTCGCGCAACAGAAAATACCGCCGCAAGCCACAGCAACGAGCACGCGAACAGTGGCCACCGGAGCGTATTGACGCTGATGCCAGCAACGCGAAATGCTGCGGCGTTCAAGTACGTGAGCAATCCGGAATACGGATCATCAAAGTCGCGGTGCGGCACTTCGCCGTGAAGCACCCGCTCGGCGGCTTGCCCGAGCGCCCCTTCGTCATGGGGGACCCAGCCACGATCCAGATCCCGAAGCAGGACTAGCGCTCCGATAAAGAGCACGAGTGCCAACGTAAGTGGGGCGGTCCAGCGATGGCTTCCTGCCCTGCGGACAGCGGATGCCGGCAAGTCAATCACGCGCCGGCCCAGCGCCCGGGCAGGGTTGGCGGGCGCCACGCGCGAGGCCACGCACTAGAGGTCATCTCGTAAATGGAATTACAGTGGCGAGCTTCGGTCGTCCTTGGAGAGCGCAGTCCTGCGTCTCTCTGGCCGGAGCGTCGCCATGGATCTCACCGAGCGGCAGTGGAAGCGGTTGGAACCGTTGCTCCCGAAGCCCCGCGTGCGCAAGGACCGGCGCGGCCGGCCGTGGCGCGATCCGCGCGACGTGCTGAATGGCGTGCTCTGGGTCATGCGGACCGGCGCGCCGTGGCACGACCTGCCCTCGCGCTATCCGCCGTATCAAACGTGTCATCGGCGGTTCCAGCTCTGGGCGCGGTCCGGCGCGTTGGCACGCGTGCTGCAGGCGATGGCGCAAGAACTCGCCGACGCCGGGGGCTTCGATCTGACGGAAGCGTTCATCGACGCCACCTACGCGGGGGCGAAAAAGGGGGCCTCTGCGTCGGCCCCACCCGCAAAGGCAAGGGGACCAAGATCATGGCAATCGCAGACGGCCGTGGTCTTCCTCTCGCCGTTACTATCGCAAGTGCAAGCCCCGGCGAAGTCACGCTCGTCGAGCAAACCCTCGACGCGCAGTTCCTCCGCGAAGCGCCGACCCGGCTGATTGGCGACAAGGCCTACGATTCGGATCGCCTCGACGCCCGGTTGGCCGCGGAGCGGGACATCGAACTGATCGCGCCGAACCGCAGCGGCCGGGGCAAGACGCAGGATGGCCGCCAGCTCCGTCGGTACTGCCGGCGCTGGAAGATCGAACGCCTCTTCGCCTGGCTGCAGAACTTTCGTCGCTTGGTCACCCGTTATGAACGTCACGCCGTCAACTTCCTCGCCTTCGTGCAGCTGGGATGCATTGTCATCCTCGGTCGCCAGTTTGCGAGATAGCTTCTAGCGCTCCGCCTGCGCTACGAGCAGCACGGAACTTCCAAACCACGGCTGTCGATCTGCGATGAGCGCTTGTTCGGCCCGGCAGATCGCCATCAATGTCGCATTGACCACCGCGGGTGGCGTGCGCGGTGCCCGCGGCGGCGGTCGCAACAGCGTCTCAACGCCTCGCACCGCCAGCTTGGCCAACGCGAGCAGCACGAAGAAGTACTGGGCGCGCACCACGGTGAACCCATGGGCGCGCACCAGCGCCGAGATCTCTGCCTGAGTGAATCGCGTCACGTGCCGATTGAGCGCATCGTGCGATGTCCAGAGGCCACGGAACGCTGGCACCGTCGCAACAAAGAACCCGCCGGGGACTATAAGGCGGCGAACGTGCGCCAGAAACGTGTGCGGATCATCGAGGTGCTCTATAACGTCCAAGGCGAGCAGCAGATCGAAGGGTGCGAGCGGTTGGTACGAGTCGTCGAGCCTGCCGTTAACGATGCGCGAGCGCCACGGGCCATCCGGCGAAAGTGCCTCAGATGAAGGCTCGACACCATACGGCTCCCCGAAGCGCGCCAGGGCAGGAAAGAATAGGCCGTCACCGCAGCCCACATCGAGAATCCGTGTGAGCGGTCGCTGAGCAGCCAAGTCCTGCACAACCTGGGTGAGTAGCGACTCCCGACTGCGCCACCACCAGTGACTCTCGTAAAGGTCACGATAGTCCCGCAGGTACTGCGCATCCATCAGGCATTCTCCCGGCTCGCGGTGTTTCGAATGATCGATTCCACGACGTACGCCGGGCGACGCTTCACTTCGACATAAATGCGTCCCACGTACTCGCCCAGGATCCAGAGCACGATGAGTAGGATGCCGGCGAAGAACGTGCCGGCCACGAACAGTGCGGTAAACCCCTGCGGCGAACGACCGAGCACTAGGCGCGCGTACACCGCATAGAGGCTGAAGAGCAACGCGCCGAGAAAGCTCAGGAAACCGATGCCGGCGCTGATGCGCAACGGCACGACGGAGAACGAAAACGCGCCGTCCAGCGCCAAGCCCACGAGACGGCCCAGTGAATACTTCGTCGCACCAGCGCCGCGCGCGGCGCGCGGCATCGCCACCGCGGTCTGCCGGAACCCGACCCAACTGCGCAGGCCGCGCAGGTAGCGCTCACGCTCCGGGAGGGAAGTCATCGTCGTGACGACCTGTCGCGTCATCAGTGCGAAGTCCCCGGCGTCCAATTCCTGCGGTACGTTGGAAAGCTTGGCGATCAGCCGGTACGCCATATAGTATGCCGCGCGCTTCCAGATCGTCTCCTTACGCTCCATGCGGCGCACCACAACGACGTCGTACCCCTCATCGAGTCTCGCCAGCAGCGTCGGCAGTGCCTCTGGGGCATCCTGGAGATCGGCATCCATGCTGAGCACGACGTCCCCGTTCACATGGCCGAGAGCCGCCGAGAGTGCGGCCTGATGGCCGAAGTTTCGAGAGAGGTTGACTACCACGAGGCGAGAATCGCTCGCCGCTGCTTCTTCCAGCAGAACTCTCGTCCGATCCCGGCTGCCGTCATTGACGAGCACGATCTCATGCGGTCCGCCAGGCTGCGCATCAAGGACAGTGGTCAGTCGTCTCAGCAATTCTGGAAGTACATCCTCCTCGTTGAACACCGGAATGGCGACACTGATGCGGCGCGAGTTCATTCCGCCCCCGCGATACAGTAGACCATCTGCCAGAGAGGCAAGCCGGGAAGTCCAAGCGGAAAGGTCACCAATTGCTCGATGCGCAGCGATTGTGCAAACAGGGCCCGCCAACTGTCCAACGAACGAGCAAACTTGCCACGGTCAATGCGGGCGAGCAATCTGGCGGTGGATGCCCCCGGCGGGAGGATCAGATCAAGTATGTGAATGCGTCCGCCCGGGGCGAGCCGCAGATCCAGCTGCGACAGCAGAAGCCCCACCGCCTCATCAGGAAGATGGTGCATCAGGGAATTCAGGAGGATGACGTCAAACTGCTCCTGCGGCAGCATATCGGGGTTCGTGACATCGCCGGTGACGAACCGCCCCGCATGACGGCGACGCGCGCTCTGGATGTAGTCGGGATTGACGTCGATGCCTGTGTACTGCGTGCTAGCGAAGTGGTGCGCATTTGTGCCCGGTCCGCAGCCCACATCGAGCAGCCGGGTCTGCGGCGTCAGCGAGAGTTGAGCGAGGCACGGAGCAATCTTACGCTCCTGAAATGGGGCCTGCAGGACCCGATAAACCAGCGGCACTTCGAGTGTTCGGGCGATCAATCGTGAGATCATGGCAATGGTGGCAGCGGTGAAGCTCCGGCAACCGACGGAGCTTCGCCTGGTCCGACGACTCGATCAGGGCCCTCCCCAACTAGCACAAGAGACACCGCTAGAGCGCGTCCAATCCCTCGCGTCCAATCACGGGCGCCCACTGCACGAGTTCGTAGTTTGCCAACCCTCGCTGGTGGAACGGATCGCCGTCGCGGAT
>JAKALV010000163.1 GCA_021824055.1 Acidobacteriota bacterium | reverse complement strand
TCTGCGCGACGAGGTCCTTGACCACGGAGGGCGGCGTGCTAATGAGCAGCGTGCCGGCCGCCGCGCCGCCAATGATCAACAGCTCGGCGGGCTGCAGGAGGAGCAGCACTTTGCCGTCTTCCATCAGGTAACCGCCCAGGATGGCGACGACGACGACGACCGCTCCGGCAATGAGCAACATGAGATTCGGTCCTCCTCCCTTACATCAATCGCTCGCCGTGGTCGGTGGACGGCACACCCGTCACCGACCCATCCATCCACCGCAGACACGCGGCCACGACGCGCGCGTCGAACCGCGTCCCCGCATGCCGAACCAGCTCGACGGCGATCGTGTCCGCCGACAGCCCAAGCTCCACGCACAGCGAGGTCAACGCGTCGTACGCGTCAGCCACGCCGACGAT
Organism: Acidobacteriota bacterium; assembly: GCA_021824055.1. Lineage (GTDB taxonomy): Bacteria > Acidobacteriota > Vicinamibacteria > Vicinamibacterales > SCN-69-37 > SCUN01. Next base: position 7,072 of record JAKALV010000163.1, on the reverse strand, counting down.
GCGCGCTCCGACGGGAATCTCCTCCCCCTGCAATCCCGAGGGCCAGCCGGTGCCGTCGATCCGTTCGTACTGTGCGCCCACAATATCGGCCGCGCGGCGCAAAGCTGGAGCGACGGCCAGCACATCGCGCGCCAGCGCGGCCTGCCGTCCCCGGTATTCATCCTCGCGGCGCGGCCCCTGCGGCTTGGCCTCGCCGGGTTGATCCGGTGCGACGAGCCGGCCCAGGTCATGGGCCAGCGCGGCGCGTTCCAAGTGCCGCAACGCTTCCTGCGACAACGACATCCATCCGCCGATGCAGAGGGAGGCTGCCGCGACGCGCTGGACGTGCGCCAGCGTGTCCGGCGAGTACCGGTACAGCGCCGCGAGGAAACTCACCAGCGCCGTTGTCGACGCGACGGAGTTCTCCACGAGGGCGGTCTTCAGGCGAAACTGCCGATCGGATTCGCCGGATCTCGTCCCTGTCTCAACGGCCTGGCCTTCCATCAGCCACTGAATCGGCCATCCCGGTGGATGACTTCAACCAGCTCGGGTTGACGGCCTCACTCGTGGCACACCGCCGTCAGCCATTGACCACGCGAAGATGCCGGCGGCCCGGTCTTGACCGGATCTCGGGCGCCACCACGTGATACTCGTCCTCGTACGCCTCCAACATGCCTCGGAGCGTGTGCGACTGCTCGTATCGCCGGCGCGCCCGCTCCACGACGGCGCGCCGGTCGGCGTCGGTCCGCTCCGCCAGCACATGGAGGCTGCGCGCCAGCGCATCAACGTTGCCTTCAGCAAATCGGGCGCCGGTGACGCCATCGATCACCAGATCGCTCAACTCCGGCGTATCGCCTGCGAGGACGAACGTGCGGTCGCAAAACGCCTCGAGGACTTCCATCGGCTGGGCGTGGCTCCGCGACGGCACCACGAGCACGTCGGCCTCCGCCGCAATGAGCCGGGCCGCCCGCGTGAATCCGCGCACGACCAGCGCGGCGGCCAGGCCCTGCGCTTGAATCAGATCCGACAGCCCTTCCGCCTCGCCATCGCCCGCGAACACGCCGTACAGCATGGGGGCGCGATCGATATGCCGCAGCCGCGCCAGCGCGTCGACCAGAAGCGCCTGATTGCGTCGCAGATTGATGGTGCCGACCGACGCCAGGACCAGTGCGCCGCGTTTGCGCGCGCGACGCATGCCCTCCAGCACAGCGCGATCCCGCATGTCGGGCTCGACCTCGGCGCCGCCCACGCCGTTGGGCACGACGCGCAGATGGGCGCCGGATACCCCCAGGCCGCGCAGGAGGGCGGCGGCGTACGCCGTCGGCGTCACCACGCGGTCCATCAGGTTCAGCACATGCACATCCGCCGCGGACTGCCCCGCCGTCCTGGCGCCGTGCCACTCGTGCACCGTGTGCAGCAATCCCATGGGGCGCCGCCGGCGACCGGCGAACAACAGGCCGATCACGCTCGCGACGATGCCGTGCGCATGCACCACTTCCGGACTGGTGTGCTGGCCGATCACGTCGCCGAGCAGCCGCACCACGGACAGATTCGCGGCGTAATCGCGGACGAACAGCGAATCGGCCAGATACGTCGTCACGCCGGATGCATCGAGCCGGTCGAGGTGCGCCTGGCTGTTGCCGTACCCGGGCACGCTGGTGCGCGAGGCCACCAGGGTCACGTCGTGCCCCATCGCGCGCTGGCCGACCGCGAGATCCGTGATCACGCGTCCGGCATCGTCCTGAAGGTAGGGCGCGAGGTGGATGATCTTCATCGCACGGCCCTCGTGAGCATGATCAGGTCGACGCGGCGGTTTCTGGCGCGCGCGGCCGGCGTGGTGTTTGGCGCGAGGGGATGGAACTCGCCGTACCCGGCCGCCGACAACCGGCTGGCCGGCACGCCCTCTTGCTCCACGAGAAACTGCAACACTTCCGTGGCGCGGGCGGTGGACAATTCCCAATTCGAGCCGAACGTCGCGTTGTGGATCGGCACGTCATCCGTGTGCCCTTCCACGCGCACCGGGCCGGGGCTGGCCCGCAGGACCGGCGCGAGATCACGCATGACGCGTTGGGCCTCCGGGCTGAGCTCGGCGCGTCCGGGTCGAAACGCGCCGGCTTCGGGCATCGAAATGACCAGCCCGCGGGCCTCGCGACGCACCTCGAGTTCGCGCAGGCGTCCGTGCTGCGAGATGACGTGCTGCAGGTCGTTCCACAACGCGTCGTCGCTCGATGCGGCCGCGAACGTCGAGAGCAGGCCATCGCCGCCCGCGCGGGCGGCCGGCGGCGGGAGGAACTCGATGCGTGCGGCGTACAGGCTGACGAATACGGCGAAGAGCAGCGTCAGCATGTCGGCGTACGCCACCAGCCAGCGATCGCGGGAGGTTCGCGGCGGCGAGAGCGCGCGGCGCGCCGAGCTCATGCCACCACCGACGCGCGGCCACCGTCGTCACCGTGGGTCCGCAGATATCCCGCCAGACGCTCCTCCACCATGGTCGGATGGAGCCCTTCCAGCAGGGCCATCACGCCGTCGATCGTCAGGTCGCGGCGCAGGGCGGCGATGCGCGACCGGGCGCGCAGACGTGTGGCGAACGGGAGGAACACGAGGTTTGCGAGACCGACGCCGTAAATCGTGGCCACGAAGGCCGCGGCAATCCCGGCGCCGACCTGAGTGGGTGAGCTGATGCTTTGCATCACGCGCATCAGACCGATGACCGCGCCGATGATGCCCAGGGTCGGAGCATAGCCGGCCGCGGCTTCGAAGACCTGGGCGCGTTCTTCGTCAAGGTCCACGCTGACGCGCGCGTCGGTTTCGAGTGCGGCACGGACGACCTCCGGCCGCATGCCCGCCGAGGCAAGGACCAACGCGCGGGCGAGAAACGGGTCGTCGGTGGCGGTGATCTCGTCTTCGATGGCGCGGAATCCATGGCGCCGCATCCGGCGCGCAAAATCAGCGAAGAGCGACACGAGGTCTTCCGGAGAGCGCGGCGGGCGCAGCAGCGCGGCGCCAATGCCCGAAACCGCCTCCCACAGGATGTGACCGGGATAGCTGACCAGCAGCGCGGCCGTCGTGCCGCCGAGGACGACGATGATCGCGACCGGGTGCACGAACGACCTGATGCTGCCGCCGCCGGCCAGATGGCCGCCGACAATCACCAGGATCCCCAACGCCAGACCGATGAGGCTCCAGCCCTCGTTGCGCCCACGCCGATCGATCGACGCCACTTACGCGCCCTTCCGGGTTGCGGAGAGGCGCGCGCGCTCGAGACGCACCACGGCGGCTTCGGCCACGGCGATGATTTCCTCGAGCGGCGCCGATGGCGCCGGTGTCGGCGTGGATGACAGCACGCCGTGCATGAACTCGACGTCGGCCATCGTCAGCACAGCCAGCCGCAGGCCCGGGCGGCGCAGGTGCCCCGGCGCCACCGCACGCATGGATGTGAATCGCGCGTGGCGGCGGATAAAGGAGGTGACGTGCGCGAGATCGTAGGGATCCGCCACCATCTCGCGCGAGCGCCGCAGCGCATCGACGGTCACCGCTTCCACCGCCGAGCCCTGCGGCAGACCGCACTCGATGGCGTGATCGGCGTGCACGCGCCGGCGCAGCTCCGCGATACGCCGGACGCCGTCGATGTCGACGGCGGGCTGGCTGACGCTCGCGCGGATGATTTCCGTCACGCCGAAAGCGCCCGCGGCGCCGAGCACGCGCGCCAGCACGTTGTCCATTTCGCCGCGATAGAGCGACACGCCGAGCGCGCCGGCGGCCTGCTCCAGGGGATCGTCGGACGCATCCGACGCCGCGGCCACGATGATCGGGAGGCCGCTGGCCCGCAGTCGGGTCACGCAGTGCTCCAGCAGCGTCCGCCCTGCCAACGACCTCAGCGCCTGTCCCGGCAGGCACGCGGATCCGAGACTTGCCTCAATCACAATTGCCATCGACATCACGCCACAGCTCCCATCGCGGCGGTGGTTCCGCCGTCCATCCATCGACTGCGGCGGTCCAGCGCCATCTCGGCCAACATCAGTGGTACGCGCGCGCCGGCGCCCTGCGTCAGATCCACCGTTGCCGACAGGCGTGGACTGATGGCGCGCACGACGGGGCGATCCCCCACCAGCGTGCCGTGGATCGCGGCCGGACCTGAGAACCGCACGGCGGACGCGATGCAAACGGCCAACTCCGCGTACTCGCCAGGCATGACGGCCAGCAGGCGGCCCTCAAGATCGCAGCACAGGTCCACTGTGAATTCCGGGCCTTCGAGTCCCGCCTGGACCACGGCGCCGGGCTGTTGCGCCAGCCAACACTCCAGGCTGCGGTGCGAGGTCACGCGCACCGGGTGGACGCCGTGGCGCGGGTTCCGGGACAGAACGATCAGCGGCATGGGCAGGTCGCGCGACACCTGGGCGGGCAGCCAACTGGTCGCGGCGGCGATGCCCATGAAATTCAGCGAGCGGCACGTCAGGTGGCGGTCGTGGCACAACGCCACGGTCGACGCCGGCGACACCGCGACGTGGGTCCCGTTGGCCGCAAAACCGCCCGCCAGCGCGGCCCACAACGGCAAGTCATCGTCGAGGGTCGGCACGATCAGGCCGATCGCGTGCCGGTCGACGAGCCGGCGCGCGTCATCGATTTCGTGCGCACGACGGAACGGACCGTCGGTGACGAAGACATCGCCGCCCCCCGCGGCCTCATCGGCCGCCCGCGAGAAGGCGTAGCGCATCGCCGGTTCGGCGCCTCCGGCGAGCAGAATATTAAGAGGCATGCGGCCTCCGGCTGATGTCGTTCGCCTCGCGGGGGGCCAGATCCTGTTCGCGCACCGGCTGTCCCAGGTCAACGGGCCGCATGAGCCGGCGGCCGGCGATCTCGTCGATCCGCGAGGGCGGCACGCCGTTGGCGGGACGCAGCGCCACAAGATCCATGCGGCGCAGCACCATGCCCGGCTCGAGATCGCTCGCCGCGCACAACGCGCGGCGATGGACGTGGCGGTTCATCATCTCAACATCGAGGCAGACCTTCTCGCCCGTGCCGAGCGCGGCGCGGGCGCGGCGGGCCCGATTGATCGCGTCGCTCAATTCGTCGGGGAGGCTCGACACGGCCAGATCAGCCGAATGCAGATCCTCGGGCAGCACGAGGCGGCGCTCATAGATGGCGGCGCCCAGCGCCATCGCCATCGGCAGCGCGAACGTGTCTTCCGCGTGGTCGGCGAGTCCGACGGGCATCCGGAAGTGCTCGGCCAGCGTGCGGATCGCCAGCAGGTTCTCGCTGCCCGGCGGCACGGGGTGCGCCGATACGGCGTGCAGCAACGCGATCGATCGCGCGCCGGCGCCGCGCGCCGTGTCCACCGCGTGCGCGATCTCGTCGACGGTGGCCATGCCGGTGGCAATCACCACGGGCTTGCCCGTGCGCGCCGCGCGCACGATCAACTGATCCCAGGTGAGATCGCCGCTCGCGATCTTGAAGGCGTCCACGCCCACGCGCTCCAGCAGGTCCACGCCGTCGATCGAGCACGGCGTCGCCAGCACCCTCACGCCGTGCTGGCGCGCGCCCTCCACGACCTTGGTGTACGCCGGCTCGTCGAGCTGATACCGCGCAAAGAAGTCGATCGCCGCTCCGTCGGGCGCCAGGCCCGGCGTCAGCGCGACCGGCGACGCCAACTGCGCGGCGTCGATCGTCTGCAGCGTGATGGCGTCGGCGCCGGTCTCGGCGGCCGCCTGCACGAGGGCAAGCGCCTGGTCAACGGACTCGCCCTGGTTCACGCCGATCTCCGCCACGATGAACAGCGGCGCGCGGGCGGAGACCTCGCGTCCGCGGATGAGGATGCTCTGAGCGTCAGGCCGCATGGCTCTCCCGGTGATCCGCCAGCAGCTGGGCCGCCGCGCGCGGCAGATCGGCAATGTGTTTCAGTACCAGATCGGCCGCCGAGGGTCCCTGAGGCCAGTGCCGATGTCCGACGAAGCGCACGGACCGCATGCCGGCCCGGCGCGCGCCATTCACGTCGCACCACTCGTCGTCACCCACGACGACGATTCGGGAGGGCGCTACGCGCAGGCGCCGCGCCACCTCGAGAAACGGCGCGGTCTCCGGCTTGCCGCCGCCGTGCTCGTTGGCAAAAACAATCGCGTCGACGTGGTCCGCCAGATCGAGCGCGTCGATCTTGCGCGCCTGGACGGCGGGATCGCCGTTGGTCAGCACGCCGATCTTCCAGCCGTGACATCGCAGCGCCGCAAGAGCCTGCCGCGTTGAGGCCGGCAGCCGCAGGTTGAGCTCGCGGCCCCAGATGATGATGTCGACGAGCCCGGGCGTCAGCCGGTCGGGCAACCCGAGCATGCGCAACGCGGTCTGGACCTCGCGGCCCTGCGCGCCTTCGCGGAACGCGCGCGCCATCCACCGAAAGGCCCGGCGGGCGTCCACGCCGCGGCGGCGTTCGAGCCGGCGGGCGCAGGCCGCACACCCGCTGAGGACAAATCGCCGGAACGGATAGAGCGTGTCGTCGAGATCGAAGACCACGGCGCGGTTATGCGGCACGGCGCGCCTCCCCGGCGATGGCGGCAAAGATGAGGCGCCATCCGGACAGGGCCAGCGCCACGTGATCGGTGAGCGTATCGGCGACACCCAACGAGTCACCGGCTTCCTGGTGGTCCATCAAGGTGTCGAGCGCGTCGCATGTCTCGTCGATCGTGCGGGCGATCTTGGGATCGCGCCGGCGCAGCTCGCGGAGGTCGATCCCCGCGACTTCGGCGGCGAGCGCGGCCAGCAGCACCAGCCGCTTCGCATGCTGCACGATGCCATCGAGCTGCGGACCGGCGACGCCGTCGCCGCGCCAGCGCACGGCGTCAGCCACCATCGGCAGTTGATCTTCAATTGCCTCAATAGAAATGAGCGCCGCGTCCACGGCGTCGTGAACCAGGCCCGAGGGCGACGTCATGAGATCCGCGGGCGCCGCATCCGCGCAGCCCGCGGCTGTCGGCTGACCGACAGCCGAATGCCGGGGCACCGGCCACCCGCCCGGGCCGGCGGCCAGTGTGTGCGACAGCGACAATGCGCGTTTCCCCAGTGTTTTCGGGGCTGGATGGCGATGCGAGGGATCCTGGCTATACAT
>JAKALV010000162.1 GCA_021824055.1 Acidobacteriota bacterium | reverse complement strand
TCACGGGGCAGATCATCCGCGCGGATGGCGGCCAGCTGATCGGATGAGCAGAGGAGTGACCATGAAGGATCTCGATACGGTAGCCCGCGATCAAGTATTGGTGCGCAACGTCCACGAGGGCGATCTTGACGCGCTGGTGTCGATCGATGCGGCCGCCGCGGGGCGGCGGCGTGAACGGTTTCTCCAGAAGAAGCTCAGTCAGGCGCTGACGGACACCGGCATCGCCATGTCCCTCGGTGCGGAGTTTGACGGCCACCTTGTTGGGTTCCTGCTCGCGCGCGTGTATTACGGCGAGTTTGGCGTCATGGAGCCCTCCGCGGTCATGGACGTTCTCGGTGTGCATCCGGATTATCGGGGCCGCCACGTTGCGGCGGCATTGGTCGATCAATTGCGCACGAACCTGCTCGGCCTTGGCATCAGTACGCTCCAGACCGAGGTGCGGTGGGACAATCCCGACCTCCTGTCCTTCTTCCAGCACGAGGGCTTCACAATCGCCCCGAGAATTTGTCTGGACCTGGATCTGGCGCGTACGCGAACCTGAATCACCAATGACCGTTACCAAGTCCACCCGGTACGCGCTGTACGCGGCCGCCGAAATGGCGATGGCCGGCGATGGTCTTGTGACCGTTGCGGCGGTCGCGAGACGGTACGGGATTCCGGAAGGCGCTCTCGCGAAAGTGTTTCAGCAACTGGTGCGAGCCGGCCTGGCCTCCGGCACCAGGGGCGTTGGGGGCGGATACCGGCTGGCGCGGCGGGCTTCCAAGATCACCGTGCTCGAAGTCCTGAATGTCTTCGAGCGGCCGCGCACACCCGGCGCGTGCCTGCTGCACGACGGCGCGGGCGCCAGTTGCCCGCAATCGTCGGCCTGCCAGCTGCATTGGCTGTTCAGTGAAGTGGATGAGCTCGTGCGGTGCACATACGAGTCCGTGACGCTCGAGACGCTCGTTCGGCGCGCAGGCCGCCGCGCCGTCCCGCCGGCGCTGCTGCAGGTGCGGCGACCGGCCCAAACCGGGCGATAGGGTAGCGATGGGCCGGTCCTGTCCGACCGGTTCGACGCACGCTCCGCCGGCTCGTCCCTTGGAAGTTTCGCTCCACCATGACGGTCTAAAGAGAAACAGCTTGGGAGGTTCATGAGTAACACCCAAGCATCGGCCGCCGGTCGCGAACCCTCTCCTCCCCTCGCGCCGGCGGTCTCTCGTATCTGTTGGGTCGGCTGACCGCTCCATTTGCGATGGACTGATCGAATGATGGTTTCGAGTGTCGCTCTTCAACGACGGACGGCGATCCTGGCGGGAACGGCGGCCCTCGCCGCGTTCGGTCTGCCGTTGCTGGCGGCACCGCAGACACCCGCCGGTCGCTGCACGATTGTCGGCCGCGCGATGAGCGGGACGTCGCCGTTGCCGGGCGTGGCGGTCCTGGCCAGGGAAGGAACCACCGTGAAAGGCGCGACGTCGACGGACGTCGACGGCACCTACAAACTCGTCCTGCCGGCCGGCGCCACGTATCGGATCACCGCCGAACTGACGGCCTTCTCCGCATTCCAGAAAGACATCGCCCTGCCGGCTTCCGCGTGTGACACGACCATTGATCTGGCGTTTACCTTTGCCCCCCGGACGCCGGCGCCCACGCCGGCGGCACCAGCGGGCCGGGCGGGCGCGGCGGGGACGCGCTTTCAGGCACTCAATGCGCGGACGGATGCGAACGCCGCGACCGCGCTGGAAGTGACACCGCCCGAGGCAAACAGCGAGGCGGCCCGCAGTCTGCTGCCACCCGGATTCTCGACCAACGCGGCCACCGAGTCGGTCGCCATCAGCGGCGATATGACGAACATCGACCGTGGCGCGATGGCCGATCGCATGCTGGCGATCGGGCGCGGTGAGTTTGACCCGGCCACGGGGATGTTTCCAGGTCAGGGCGGGCCTGGCGGGCCGGGTGGTGGACGCGGCGGGTTTCTGCTTGGCCGGGGTGGTCCGGGCGGCGGGCGCTTCGGCCGCGGAGGGGGTAGTCGATATCAGATTTCATCGAACTACTCCTTTGGCGGTTCAGCGCTCGACTCGGTGCCCTACGAGTTGCGATCCGGGGCGACCTCGGTCAAGAAGCCGTACGCGCGGAATGCGTACGGCGGCACGGTGGGTGGCCCACTCAAGATTCCCGGCTTGTTGGGCGGAACTCGCACCAGCTTCTTTCTCAACTACGCCGGCAACCATTCGAACAACCTGTTCGATCATTACGCCAGCGTGCCGACGGTCGCGATGCGCGCGGGCGATTTTTCGGGCACGGGTCTGACGATTCGTGATCCTTCGACGGGCCAGCCGTTTGCCGGCAACCGGATTCCCACGGATCGGATGAACCCCGGGTCGGTGTCGCTCGAGCGGTTCATTCCGCCGCCGAATCTCGAGGGCACCTCCCAGAACTTTCACTACTCCACGACCACGAAATCGACCTCGGACAGCGTGAGTGTCCGCCTGGCGCAGCAGTTCACGGCGGCTCCGGCCGGGCGCGGCGGTGGTGGCCGTGGTGGGTTCGGCGGTGGCGGCGGGCGCGCGGGCGGCGGGGCACGCGGTGGCGCGCCGCAGCAAGCGCGCCGGAGTGTGTCGATGAACGCGCAGGTGCAGTGGCGGCGCAACGCCAACGACCAGACCAGCGTGTTTCCGGCGCTCGGCGGCAAGACCACCGGATCGAGTCTGGCGGTGCCGATCGGATTCAACATCGCGCACGGGCGGATGCTCCAGAGCCTGAACATCAACTATTCCCACACCGCGAACACGTCGATGAGCAACTACGCGAACGTGGAAGACGTGGCGGGCCTCGCGGGGATTCGCGGCGTGGCGACCGATCCGTTTGATTGGGGCGTGCCGACCCTGTCGTTTTCCACGTTCAGCAGCGTCCGCGATCAGACGGCGACCGAACGGAAGGACGACCGGATCACGATCGCCTATTCGTGGGTCCGCCCCACGCCGAAGCACGCGTTTCGCCTGGGCGGCGCGTTCCGTCAGGATTGGTCGAACAGCCGGAGCGACGCGAACGCACGCGGCAGTTTCACATTCACGGGCCTGTATTCATCGGGCGTGAAGTCGGTGCCGCGCGGCGGTTATGACTACGCCGATTTCCTGCTGGGCCTCGCGCAGTCGGCCAGCCGGCAATTCGGCCCGGGCGAAGTGCGGCTGCGCAACAAGGCGTTCAGCCTGTACATGCAGGACGACTGGCGTCCGAACGCGCGAACGACGGTCAGCTATGGCGTGCGGTACGAGTTGGCGCCACCGTATGTGGAAGCCAACGGTCAGATGGTCAACCTTGATGCGGCGGCGGGTTTCACGGCCGTGGCACCGGTGCTGGCGGGCGCAACAGGTCCCTTTTCCGGCGCGTTTCCAGCCGGGCTCGTGAAGACCGACAAGAACAACATCGCGCCGCGTGTCGGCATCGCGTATCGCATGAAGACGGGTGTCATCCTGCGCGCCGGGTACGGCCTCAGTTACAACGCGGGCTCCTACGCGCAGATTGCGCGGCAGCTTGTGGCGCAGCCCCCGTTTGCGGTCGTGGATACCGCTCAGGGAACGGCGCTGGCGGCGCTGCCACTGTCGAACGCGTTTGCCAACATCGCGGCGTCGACGACCACGAACAACTACGGCATCGACAAGAACTACCAGCTCGGCCTGATTCACACCTGGAACGCCAACGTCACCAAATCGTTCCGGGTGTGGACCGTGGATCTGGGCTACATGGGCACCGACGGCGAGCACCTCGATCTGCTGCGTGCGCCGAACCGCGGGCCGAGCGGCCTGCTGATACCGGGCGTGCAGTCGTTCAACTGGCAGACGTCGCAGGGCCATTCGATTCTGCACGCAGGCACGATCACCGTGCGGCATCGGCAGTTCAAGGGGCTCGCCTTTGGCGGCAGCTACACGCTCGGCAAGTCGATGGACAACACGACGGCGACCGGCGGCGGCACGACGGTGGCCCAGGACGACAGGAATCTCGCGGCCGAATGGGGCTTGAGCTCATTTGACCGCCGGCATCAGATCAACGCCGACCTGACCTGGGAGTTGCCGTTTGGCCCGAACAAGCGCTGGCTGGACGGCGGCGGATTTGCGGCCGCGCTGTTCTCGGACTGGTCGATTCACGCCAACTTCTCCGACACGTCGGGCTCACCGCTGACCGCACGCATCACGGGTTCGGTCAGCGATGTGTCACGCGGTACCAACGGCACGCTGCGTGCCGACTACAACGGCCAGCCGATCGCGCTGGGCAACCCGACGATCGACCGCTTCTTCAACACGGCGGCCTTCTCCGTGCCGGCGGCCGGCAGGTTCGGGAACTCCGCGCGCAACATCATCATCGGGCCCTGGAGTCACCAGCTGAACATGTCCGGAACGCGCGATGTGCGCTTCGGCAACTCGCACGTGCTGAGCATTCAGATGAACGCGACCAACGTCTTGAACACCGTGAATTGGGGCGCGATCGATACGACGGTGAATTCGCCGACGTTCGGCCAGGTCACGTCGGTGCGGGGCATGCGTTCCGCAACGCTCAACATCCGGTTCTAGCCATGACGTCGACGTCCGAGGTGCAGCGTCCCGGGTCCAAGGTCCTCCCGTCATCCCCGGCGATCGGATCCCCGGCTCGCCGACCCGCTGTCCGGCGTACTGTTGCGCTGATCGTGGCGGCCTTGTGCGTGGGGTTCGCGCCCGCTGTGTCGGGCCGGCAGGGAACGCAGGCGCCGCCGAAAGCCAAGCCGCTGTTTCGCACCGGCGTCGATCTCGTGATGGTGGACGTCGTCGTGCGTGACAAGAACGGCGCGATCGTACGCGGCCTGAAGCCCCAGGACTTCGAGATCACGGAAGACGGCAAGGCGCAATCGATCAGCTCGTTCGACTTCGAGGAAGTCAGCACGGCCGCCAAGCCGATGGCGGATCTGTCGACGATTCTCGACACCGGGAAGGTGGCACTGACGCCGACCCGGCCGCCTGTCACCGCGGCGGCCGGAGCCCCGGCGGCTGCGCCGAAGGAGGCACCAGAGCCGCCGAAGGATCCCGTGACCAAGGAGGATCTGGCCGGCCGTCGCCTGGTGATTCTGCTCTTTGATACCAGCTCCATGCAGCCGGAAGACGTTCAACGCGCCATTGATTCGGCCATGGCCTATGTCCGGACGCAGATGACGGACGCCGATCTGGTCGCCGTGGCGACGGTCAGCACGTCGCTCAACGTCCTGACCGACTTCACCCTGGATCGGGTCAAAGTGCAGAACACGCTCGCGGGTCTGTCGGCGGCGAGTGGCATGGCGACGACGGAGGCCGTTGCGTCGACGATGGCGACCGACGAAGCGGCGGCGGCCGCCACCGACGACACGACGTCGACGGACACGTCGGAATTTGATCTGTTCAACAACGACGTCCGGCTGCGCGCGATCAAGATGCTGGCCGAGCGCCTGGGCGACATCGAGCAGAAGAAGGCGATCGTGTACTTCAGCGCGGGCCTGCAAAAAAGCGGCGCGGACAATCAGGTGGAGCTGCGCATGGCCGTTAATGCGGCGGTGCGGTCGAATGTGTCGATCTATCCCGTCGACACGCGTGGGCTGCAGACCGTCATCCCCGGCGGCTCGGCCAGCCAGGGCAGCCGTGGCGGCCGCGGCGCGTTTTCGGGATCGAGCATGCGCGGCCAGGTGGCGCAGCTGGCCGCGTCGCAGGAAACACTGACCACGCTGGCGGCCGATACAGGCGGCACCGCGTTCACGGACACGAACGATTTCGGGGAGGCGTTCACGAAGGTGCAGCGCGACATCTCCGCCTATTACATCCTCGGCTACAGCAGCACCAACCCGGCGCTCGACGGACGCTTTCGCCGGATCCACGTGCGGGTGAAGCAGCCGGGCCTCAAGGTCGAATCCCGCGCCGGCTACTACGCCGAAGCAGATTTCTCGCATACGGGCCGCGCGGATCGTCGGTTCGCGATGCAGGAACAGCTCCAGAGCCAGGTGTCCGCGACCGACTTGCCGGTCATTGTGTCCGCGAACTACTTCCGGCTCGCGACCGACCGGTACTTCGTCCCGCTGTCGCTGGCGGTGCCGGGTTCGTCGATTCCGGTCTCGAAGAACAAGATCACGCTGGACGTGCTCGGATACGTGCGCGACGAGCGCGGTTTTCCGGTGGGTCAGATCCGCGACACTGTCACCATTCCGCCCGGCTCGGCCGCGACGCTGGCGACCAAGCAAGTGCAGTATCAGACGGCGGTGACGCTGCCGGCGGGCCGTTTCACCATGAAAGTGGTGGTGCGCGAGAACGCGTCCGGTCAGATCGGGTCGTACGAAACGCCGGTGATCGTGCCGGAATTGAGCAAGGCGCCGGTCAAGGTGAGTTCGGTCGTGCTCAGCACGCAAGTGCAGCCCAACACCAAGGGACGCGCCGAGAATCCGTTGATCAAGGACGGGCTCGAGATGGTGCCCAGCCTCACGCACGTCGTGCCGCGCGACCAGCACCTCTATTTCTACTACGAGGTGTACGACGCCACGGCAGAGAACGGCGCGCCGCGACTGCAGACGAGCCTCGCGTTCTACCGCGGCAAGGTGAGGGTGATGGAGACCCCTGTGGTCGAGCGCACGGCCTACGATGTGGCCGCGCGCAAAGCCGCGCTCTTCCAGTTCGACGTGCCGGCCTCCGACTTCACGCCGGGACTGTATACCTGCCAGGTGAACATCATCGACGAGGCGGGCGGGAAGTTCGTGTTTCCGCGCGTCGCGTTCTACGTGCGCTGACGCTCAGGGCTGCGCTGCGGCGCCGAAGCGTTCCACGAACCGCTGCAGGTGCGGCAGGAAGATGAAGTGGTAGTGGAACGCGTTCATCTCGTCGATGGCCCGCTGCGTCGGCCACTTGTCGAGCGCAATGCGCGACAGGGCGATCATCACGCCCGTGCGGTCGGCGCCCGCTTTGCAGTGCACGAAGATCGTGCGGTCCGGGTGTTCTCGCAGGTAGGTGAGGAAGGTGCTGATCTGGTCGGCGTCCGGCACGGCCATCGTGCTCCACGGCAGCGTGATGTAGTCCATGCCGAGTTTCGCGATGTGTGCCGCCTCGGCCCGGGTGCCCTCTTCGCCCTGCGTGAAGCTGATCACGGTGTTCACGCCCAGGGCCCGAAGGCCGGCGAAGCCCTCGTCTGAGGGCTGGGCGCCTCGATACAGGCGGGGGCCGACGCGCCCGAAGTTGGCCACGCCGCGCAGCGTCAGCTTTTCATCCGGATACGACGCATTGCGCCACGCGTTGTCGATCGCCCACGCGATACCGAGAACGGCGATCACCGCCGCCAGCCAGCGAAGTGCTCGAAGATATCTCAAGGCGTCGATTGGATCACACCAACCTTAAGAAAAGCTGAAGTCAGCGCGCGCCGTCGCGGAAGATGCTCTTCGGCACCCGCACGTGCACGCCGAGGGCCGGTTCACCGGGCCTCGCGCGGTCGACCAGCTGCGTCACCGCCACATTGCCGGCAATGCTGATG
>JAKALV010000161.1 GCA_021824055.1 Acidobacteriota bacterium | reverse complement strand
GATCTGGTCCCTCCGGACGATATCCGCTCAGGTGCCCCCACGTCTCAACGCTGTATCCACGCGGCGTGGCCACGCCGGGCGCCCGGCGCAGAATGGCATTCAACTCGAGCAGAGTCGCCTCGAAGGCTTTGACCTCCGCCGGCGACGCCGCGCGCTCCGTGCGCGCGCTGCTGATGGCCTGGAACGGCTTCCACGGCTTCCAGACGCCGGGCTCGTCCACGAGATAGCGCGTCTGCGCGGCGGCCACGGCCGTGGCCCCCAACAGCACCGCGGCCAGAGTGACCCGTTGCACCTTCGTCCACCACGCGGTTGTCGCCATCCAGCGAGTCTACAGGTTTGCGGTCGCGGAATGCCGCAGACGTTGCTGGCCCGGATTGCGTTCATTCCCGACAGGACACCAACGAGTGAGGCAGTGAGGCAGTGAGGCAGTGGGGCAGTGGGGCAGTGAGGCTTCATTGCCCCATTGCCCCATTGCCCCACTGCCCCACTGCCCCACTGCCCCATTGCCCCACTGCCTCATTTCGTTTGCCCCCTGCCCTTGTTATAGTCCTGCCGTGTCTGTGTCCGCGATCGTCATCACCCTGAACGAAGCGGCGAACATTCAGGCGTGCCTGGAATCGGTAGCCTGGGCGGATGAACGGCTGGTGGTCGACTGCGGCAGCTCCGATGACACGGTCGCGATCGCCACGCGATGCGGCGCGCGGGTCCTCACCCACGCGTGGCTCGGCTACAGCGCGCAGAAGAACTGGGCGGCCGGGGAAGCCGCGCACGACTGGATCGTGTCGGTCGACGCGGACGAGCGCGTGACGCCCGAATTGGCCGCGGAGATGCGGGCGGCGCTGGCCGCGCCCGGCGACCGCGC
The DNA here is from genome assembly GCA_021824055.1 of Acidobacteriota bacterium. Classification (GTDB taxonomy): domain Bacteria; phylum Acidobacteriota; class Vicinamibacteria; order Vicinamibacterales; family SCN-69-37; genus SCUN01. Next base: position 6,622 of record JAKALV010000161.1, on the reverse strand, counting down.
CGGCTTTCGCGTGCCGCGCGTGACGTTCCACCTCGGCCGGTGGATTCGCTGCACCGACTGGTATCCCGACTACCAGCTGCGTCTGTACGATCGCCGCCGCGCGCGATGGAACGGCCGCAAGGTGCACGAGTCCGTGTCGGCCGACGGCCCGGTCGGCCGTTTGACGAGCGAGCTGCAGCACTTCGCCTACCGCGACATCGCGCATCACGTGGACACGATCAATCGCTACACGACGCTCGCCGCGCTGCACATGCGCGAGCAGGGACGACGAACGGGCATCGTCGAGCTGCTGCTTCACCCACCGGCGGCGTTTCTCCGCAACTACGTCCTGCGGCGGGGCTTCTCGGCCGGCCTGCCCGGGCTGATCATCTCCACGATGAATTCGTACTACGTCTTCCTGAAGTTCGCGAAGCTGGCGGCGATCCAGAACACCACGGCGCCCGTCCCGGAGCGCTGACCCCGCGGGCATGCCAGCGACGTCCGTTCACATCGACACAGCCACGACCTGGCGCGGCGGCCAGAACCAGGTGCTGCTCACCGTGACCGGTCTCAGCGAGCTCGGCCACCCCGCGGTGCTCGTGGCCAACAAGCGCGGCGAGCTGGCGCAGCGCGTGCGGGAAGGCCTCCGGTTCGTGCCGTTTTCGCCGCGCAGCGAATTCGACGTGCGCGCGGCCTGGCAACTGGCGCGCGTGCTGGCCGACGTGCGTCCGGACGTGATCCACGCGCACGACCCTCACGCGGTGGCGCTGGCCGCCATGGCGCTGAAGGCGCCGATGCGGCAGGGCGTGCCGAAGCCGCTCTTCGTCGCGTCGCGTCGCGTGGATTTCCATCTGCAGAGTCACGCCTTCTCGCGCTGGAAGAACCACCAGGTGGACGTATGGATCACGGCGTCGGCGCTGATCGCGCAGATGCTCGAGCGCGACGGCATTCCGGCCGATCGCATCGCCGTGGTGCATGAAGGCGTCAACATTTCCCGGATCGACAAGGTGCCCGTCGTCGACGCGCACGCCGCCTTCTTTCTGCCCCGCAATGCGCCGGTCGTGGGCAACGTCGCCGCGCTCGTGCCGCATAAGGGGCAGAAACATCTGGTCGGCGCCGCCGCGCGCGTGGTCCGCGAAGTGCCGGACGCCCGCTTTGTGATTCTGGGTCACGGCGAACTGCGTGACTCGCTCGAGCGGCAGATCAAGGAGCTCGGGCTGGAGCGGCACGTGATTCTCGGCGGCTTCCGCGACGACGTGATCGGTTTGATCAAGTCGTTCGACCTGTTTGTCATGAGTTCGGTCACCGAGGGCCTCGGCACCTCGATTCTCGACGCGATGGCGTGCGGCAAAGCGGTGGTCGGCACGCGCACCGGCGGCATTCCCGAAGCCATCCGTGAAAACGAGACCGGTCTGCTGGTGCCGCCGCATGACGAAGCGTCGTTGGCCGGCGCGATCCTGCTCCTGCTGAAAGATCCGGTGTTGCGCGCCCGCATGGCCGCATCGGGCCGGCAGCGCGCCGCGGAATACTTTGGCGTCGATCGGATGGTGAACGAGACGCTGGCGGTGTACCAGTCGCGGCTTCGCTCGACGTAGAGCCAACCGGCTCACGCAAAGACGCGGAGCACGCGGAGAAGGGCGCTCAACCATGAAGATCATGGCAGGACGTGAAGACACTGGAAGCCTGAGGGCCTGGCGGCCGCCTTGGCGGCCGGCGACGAACGAGACGGCGCGACAACGAGAGCGGCGCACGCATTCAGGGCGCCCTCGTTGTCGCGCCGTCTCGTTCGTCGCTGGGCCCGGCGAAGCCGGGCCACCAGGCCCTCAGGTCTTTGCCGCTCCGCGTCTCCGCGTCTCTGCGTGAGCGCCCTTGGGCCTGCAGTGCGGTTTCAACGGACACTGCGCGTCGCCCTGCTCCGCGCCGAAGCCGCAACTGCCCATCATGCTGAGATGGCACAACGAGAAGTCGTACCGCACGGGATCCGACGGATCCAGTGTGCGCAGAGCGGCCGTGATGTCCGCGGCCATCTTCCACCCCGGCGACGCGCGGCGCGTCAACCGGAGACACTTCCCGACCCGGATCGTGTGCGTGTCGAGCGGCACGAGCAGCTTCGATGCGGGAACCAGCGTCCATCCGCCGGGATCGACCGCGTCGCGGCGCACCATCCAGCGCAGAAACAGGTTCATCCGCTTGCAGGCCGAGCCGCTCGACGGCTTGGCGAAGAAATACGACTGGCCGCCGCGCGCCGCGAACGCTTCGATCGCCGGCGCCAGGTCCTCATCGGACGTGCGGTAGCCGTTCGCAAAACACCGTTCGATCGAGCCGAACTCGCGCACCATCCCGCAAAGCGTCGCCAGCACGTGCACGACGTCGCGCCCGCGCACCCAGCGATGCACGAACGGCCTCAGCGGCGCGCCGTCGCGCTTCGCGTCGAACTGCCGGACGAATTCGGCCGGCGACGGTCCCATCACCGCGCACACCGCTTCGACCGACGCCATCACCGACGCCACGCGGCCGAACGCCAGGCCGGCCGCGAGAAACGCGACGATCTCGCGGTCGTCGACCCGCGCGTACCGCCGGACGATCTGGATGGGATCGAGCGCCGTGTCGGGCGCGTTGAAGGTGTCGTAGAGCGCGTCGAGAGCGGCCTTCAAAACGTGGTGATCGGCGCGCCGCGCCGGCACATCGGGCAGTCGGCCACGGGGTGGTTGTCGGGCGCCTTGTATTCGGCCAACGGGTAGTTCGGCACGTTCAGGTGCGCGATCGCTTCCATGCGGTCGTAGATCTCGGCGGTGGCCATCACGCGGCCGCCGGCGCTCTCGATCAACGTCTTCGCGCGCTCGAACGTCTTCCCGGTGTTTCGCACATCGTCCACCAGCAGGACCTTCTTGCCGGCAAGCACCGTCCGGTAGAACGCGCGAATGACCAGCGCGCCGTCGCTGTCGAGCGAGATCGGCGCAAACGAGCACTGCGGGTGCGTCAGGCTGCGGCGGCCGTCCAGCAGCCCCGCGATGGTGTGCGCCAGCAGCGCGCCGCCCATCACGGGCCCGACGACCACCTCGGTGGCGGTGATCACCGTCTCGGGCAGGATGTCGATGACATCCTGCGCGAAACGCCAGATCGCCGAGGGTTGTCGAAAGAGCCGGTGCGGATTCAGGTAGACCTGCCCGTGATAGCCGTTGCCGTAGTCGAAATGCCCGTCGGTCATCAGCACTTCGAATTCCTTCAGGTTCTGCAGCGCCTGCCGCCGCACGTCGTCACGTCTGGTCGTCATTGAAACCGCTCCGCCCCCGCCACCGCGTCATTCACAAACACCACGCGGCCGCCCACGATCGTCGCCGCGGCCGCGCCCTTCAGTGCCCATCCGTCAAACGGTGTGTTCTTCGACTTGGACCTCAGGGCCGCCGCGCGAACCGTCACCGCCGCCGCGGGCGCGATCACGGTGATGTCGGCCGGCCCGCCCTCGGCCAGCGTCCCGCCGGGCAGGCCCAGGATCCGCGCCGGCGCCGCGCTCAGCAGATCGATCAGCCGCGGCCAGTCGATCAGGCCGGGTTCGATGAGCCGGCTCACGCACAGCGGAATCGCGGTCTCGAGTCCGACGATGCCAAACGGCGCCTTGTCGAATTCGAGCGCTTTTTCGTCGGCGTGATGCGGCGCGTGGTCCGTGGCGATGGCGTCGATGGTGCCGTCGCGCAGGCCGTCGATCATCGCCTGGCGATCGGCCTCTTCGCGCAACGGCGGATTCATCTTGGTGTTGGTGTCGTACCCGCGGATCGCCTCGTCGGTGAGCGTGAAGTGATGCGGCGTCACCTCGCACGTCACGTGGACGCCGCGGGCCTTGCCGTCGCGCACCGCGCGCAGCGTCTGGCGCGCGCTCATGTGCGCGATGTGCACGCGGCCGCCGGTGAGCTCGGCCAGGCTGATGTCGCGCTCGGCCATGATCGATTCGGCGCACGCCGGAATGCCCTTCAGGCCGAGCAGCGACGCCACGGCGCCCTCGTGGGCCACGCCGTCGCCTTTCAGCGACGGATCCTCGCAGTGCTCGATCACCGGCATCATGAACATCGACGCGTACTCGAGCGCGCGCCGCATCAGCAACGCCGTGCCCACCGGCTTGCCGTCGTCGGTGATCGCCACGCAGCCAGCCTGCCGCAGATCGCCGATCTCGGTGAGCTGCTCGCCGTTCGATCCGATCGACACCGCGCCGATCGGGTACACGCGCGCGAGTCCCGCCTCCGCCGCGCGCTTGAGGATGAACTGCGTGATGCCCGCCTGGTCGTTGACCGGCGACGTGTTCGGCATGCACGCCACCGCGGTGAACCCGCCCGCCACCGCCGACGCCAGGCCGGTGGCAATCGTCTCCTTGTGCTCCTGGCCCGGCTCGCGCAGGTGCACGTGCATGTCGATCAGACCCGGCGCGACGATGAAACCTGCCGGCACATCGATGACGCGGGCGTCACCCGCGGGAATCCCCTTGCCGATCTTCGCGACGCGATCGCCGTCGATCAGCACGTCGAACTGGCCGTCGCGGCCCGCGACGGGGTCGATGACGCGGCCGCCCTTCAGTAACGTCTTCATGAATCTCCCTCGGCCGAGCTGAAGCTCGGCCCTACGCGCCTTCGTTTTGCTCGCCGCCGGCGAGCAGATACAACACGGCCATGCGCACGGCCACGCCGTTCGCCACCTGGTCCAGGATCACCGACTGATTGCCGTCGGCCACGTCGCTGGCGATTTCCACGCCGCGATTCATCGGTCCGGGATGCATCACGATCGCGTCGCTCTTCGCGCGCGCCAGCCGCGCGGCGGTGAGGCCGAACAGCGTGAAATACTCGCGCACCGACGGCAGAAAGAGCCCGTGCATGCGTTCGTGCTGCACGCGCAGCATCATCAGCACGTCCGCGCCCTCGCAGGCCTCGTCAATCGATGTCGTCACGGTCACGCCCATGCGGCCGAGACCGACCGGAATCAGCGTGGCCGGTCCGCACGCCACGACCTCGGCGCCCATGCGCGTCAGCAGCAGCACATTCGACCGCAGCACGCGGCTGTGCGCCAGGTCGCCGATGATCGCCACGCGCACGCCGGCGAGCCGGCCCTTGCGGCCCTGAATGGTGAACGCATCCAGCAGCGCCTGCGTGGGGTGCTCGTGCGTGCCGTCGCCGGCGTTGATGATGCTCGACCGGCACACGCGCGCGAGCACGTGCGCCGCCCCCGAACAGGCGTGACGGACCACGATCATGTCGGGCGACATCGCTTCCAGCGTGCGCGCGGTGTCGATCAGCGTCTCGCCTTTGACCACGCTGGATCCCGCGGTGGTCATCCCCATCGTGTCCGCGCTCAGCCGTTTCTCGGCCAGTTCGAACGAGAGGCGCGTGCGCGTACTCGGCTCGAAGAAGAGATTCACGACCGTGCGGCCGCGCAGGGCCGGCACCTTCTTGATCGACCGGGTGCCCACTTCCTTCATTGCGACGGCCGTGTCGAGGATCAGCGAAATCTCGGCCGGTTCCAGATCCTCGATACCAAGCAGATGGCGGCTCCGGAGCATCGTGAGGTCGCCCATCACGCCACCTCCACTTCATCGCGGCCGTCGATCTCCACGAGATGGACCCGCACGCTTTCCTTCTTCGACGTCGGCACGTTGCGGCCGACGTAGTCGGCCCGGATGGGCAGCTCGCGGTGGCCGCGATCCACGAGCACCATGAGCTGGATGCTGCGCGGGCGGCCGAAATCAATCAGCGCGTCCAGGGCCGCGCGAATCGTCCGCCCCGTGTACAGCACATCGTCGACCAGCAGCACGTCCCGGCCGTCGATGTCGAACGGAATCTCCGTGCTGCGCACGAGGGGCTGGGGCCCCACGTCATGCCCCATCAGATCGTCGCGGTAGAGCGTGATGTCGAGCACCCCGGTCGGCACCTCGGTTCCGGTGATGTCCTTCAGGCACGCCGCGAGCCGCTGCGCGATCGGCACGCCGCGCGTGCGGATGCCCACCAGACGAAGATCGTCGATCCCTCGATTGCGTTCGATGATTTCGTGCGCAATGCGCGTCAGGCTCTTCGCGACGCGATCGGCATCCATGACGACCGGCATGACCACCTCTTCTCGCCCTCACAGGGGCGGGTTAAAGAGCACGGCAATGATACCAGTTCGGCACGAACCTGGGGGTTCGAGTTTCGTTGCGCGTCGTTCCGGGGGGCTCACGCCCGCAGTTCGGGGGGCTTCGCGCGTAGTGCGCGCCCGTCGGGTTCGGCGCGCGGCGTCGCTTCGCTCAGCGCGCGCCAAGGGCCTCAGCCCGTCTGCACCAAGCACCGCGCACCCAACCACGGTCGAAGCCCCCCGAACTGCGGGTGCCCGTCACTTCCGAACCGCGAGTGTTTGTCGCACCCGAACGTCGAACGTTCTATCTGTCGAACGTTCTATTTTTCGTGCGAAGCGATGAATGTCGTGGGTTTCCCGAGCGTGAAGGGCCTCTGAAAGATGTCGGTTCGCGCGTAACCGTCCATGTCGCGGCCGATGGGGACGCCCATGTAATAGAGCACCGTGGGCGCCAGGTCCACGATCGAGCCGCGCGGATACTCGCCCGGCGCGACGTTGGCGCCGAACGCGAGCAGAAACCCCTCGGGCGCCGCGTCGTGCGTGCCTGACTGTT
>JAKALV010000160.1 GCA_021824055.1 Acidobacteriota bacterium | reverse complement strand
CACGCCGCGCTCTTCGGACTCGGCGCCGGGGTACGCCGCGGGCGTATCGACGAACACGATCACCGGCCGTTTGAACTTCTCGGCCATCTTCATGACGCGCAGCGCCTTCCGGTACCCCTCGGGGCGCGCGTAGCCGAAGTTGCGGTGGATCTTCTGCTGCGTATCGCGGCCCTTCTGGTGTCCGATCACAAACACCGGCTGGCCGCGGAACTGCCCCATCCCCGTGACGATCGCGTGATCGTCGGCAAACCGGCGGTCGCCGTGCAGCTCGATGAAATCCGTGAACAGCCGCGCAACGTAGTCGAGCATGCACGGCCGGTTCGGGTGCCGCGCCACCAGCACGCGCTGCCACGGCGTCAGCGTCTTGAAGATCTCCGCGCGCATCTCCTTGACGCGGCTCTCGAGCCGGGCGATCGAGGCGAGCCGCTCCTCGGTCTGCGGCATCAGCGCCATCGCCTCGATCTCCTTCAGCAGGACCGCGACCGGCTCTTCAAATTCCAGGGTGTCAATCGCCATAGGTTCCTCGCGCCACGCGCCCGTTACTTCAGGACCACCGAGCCCACGCCGCAGAGCGACTCCACGTCGCGCACAAACAGATCCGACGGCTTCACGCGGCGCTGGATCAGCGTCTTGACGCGCATGCCCTCGGGGAGGCCCTCGGCCGGTTCGGCCGCAATCACGATCGAGACGCGCCGGTCGCCCGGGTGGCGCTCGAACACGCTCCGCAGGGAGTTCGCGAACTCCTTGCTGCTCTGCCGGGCCGGCACCGTGACGAGCACTTCGCGAATGGACCGGTCGCGCACCACGTCGAGCGGCACGAGCTCGGCGGCCACCATGCGGCTGGTGTCTTCCTCCCGCTCGAACTTGCCCCGCACGAGCAGCAGCGCATCGTCGGCGATCAGGCCGCCGTAGCGATTGTACGTCTCGGGAAAGACGACGACCTCGACCTTTCCGCCTTCATCGTCCAGCATGAACACGGCCATGCGGTCGCCGCGCTTGGTCTTCAGCTGCCGGATCCCGGTGACGATGCCGGCGGTCGACACGTCGGCCTCCGACTGGACCATTTCGGCCAGGCGCTTCGCCCCCGCGATCTGCAGCGCCTCGGCGTAGCGCTGCACCGGATGCCCGCTCATGAAGAGGCCGAGCGCCTCTTTTTCGAACGTCAGCGCCTCGGTCTCCGACCACGCGCGCGTGTCCGCCAGCCCGGCGTTGGGATCGGCGCCATCCCGGGGTTCGAAATCGCCGCCGAAGAGCGCCGTCTGGCCCTGCTCCCTGTCGCGCTGGAACCGGCCGCCGTGATCGACGATACGGTCGAGGCCGGCCACGATCTGGGCGCGCCAGAACAGCGGCCCCTTCGAGGTGGCGGGCGCCAGCGAATCGAACGCGCCGGCCTTCGCCAGGCTTTCAAACACCTTCTTGTTCACCAGCCGCATATCGACCTGCTCGACCAGATCGAACAGCGAGCGGATCTCGCCCAGTTGCTTGCGCGCGGCGAGCATCGAGAGGATCGCGCCCTCGCCCACGTTCTTGACGGCGCCCAGGCCGAAGCGCACGCCGCCGGGCTGCACGGTGAAGTGCAGGTCGCTCTTGTTGATGTCGGGTGGCAGGATCGTCACGCCGAGATCGCGGCACTCGGCCAGATAGAGCGCCACCTTCTCGGAGTCCTGCGACTCGATCGTCAGCAGCGCCGCCATGAAGTGCTGCGGGTAATTCGCCTTCAGATACGCGGTCTGGTACGCGAGCAGCGCGTACGCGCTCGAGTGCGACTTGTTGAAGCCGTATCCGGCGAAATACTCCATCAGGTCGAAGACCTTCACGGCCTTCTTCTCGGGCACCCCGCGCGCCTTCGCGCCGTTGATGAACCGTTCGCGCTGGGCCTGCATGACGGTCGCGCTCTTCTTGCCCATCGCCTTGCGCAGCAGGTCGGCTTCGCCCATCGTGAACCCGGCGAGTTCGCTCGCCAGGCGCATGACCTGTTCCTGATACGCGATGACGCCGTAGCTCTCTTTGAGCACCGACTCCATCTGCGGCAATTCGTACTTGATCTCTTCGCGGCCGTGCCGCCGGTTGATGTAGCTGTCGACGACCCCGCCCTTCAGCGGGCCCGGCCGGTAGAGCGCGTTGAGCGCGATGAGATCTTCGAGCCGCTGCGGCTTGGCCTTGCGCAGCGTGTCGCGCATGCCGGAACTCTCGAACTGGAACACGCCGTGCGTCTGCCCCGCGCAGAACAACTGGAACGTCTTCGCGTCGTCGAGCGGCAGCTGGTCCAGCTCGATGACGTCGCCCGTGGTCGCCTTGATGTGCTTGACCGCATCGTCGAGCAGCGTCAGCGTGCTGAGACCGAGAAAGTCCATCTTCAGCAGGCCGACGCGCTCGATTTCCTTCATCGACCACTGGGTGGTGATCTCGTTCTCGTTCTTCTGGCTCTTGTAGAGCGGCACGAACTCGGTGAGCGGCTTCGGCGCGATCACCACACCGGCGGCGTGGACGGACGCGTGCCGCGTCATGCCTTCGAGCCGGCGGGCCACTTTCAGCAGCTCGCGGACCCGCTCGTCCTTGCGTTCGAGCTCGGCCAGCGCCGGCGTTTCCTCGATGGCCTTGTCGAGCGTCATGTCGAGGGTGCCGGGGATCAGCTTGGCCACGCGGTCGACTTCGGAAATCGGAAACTCCATCACGCGGCCGACGTCGCGCACGACAGCGCGCGCCTTCATCGTGCCGAACGTGATGATCTGCGCCACGTTCTCGCGGCCGTACTTCTCGGTGACGTACGTGATGACCTCGCCGCGGCGCCGCTCGCAGAAATCGATGTCGATATCGGGCAGGCTCACGCGCTCGGGGTTCAGGAACCGCTCGAAGTACAGGTCGAAGTGCAGCGGATCGACGTCGGTGATCTTCAGCGAGTAGGCCACCAGGCTGCCGGCGGCCGAGCCGCGGCCCGGTCCGACCGGAATGCCCTTCTCGCGCGCGTAGCGGATGAAATCCCAGGTGATCAGGAAGTACCCCGGGTAGTTCATCTGCTTGATCATCGCGATTTCGTACGCGAGCCGTTCCTCGTACGCCGCCAGCGGATGCCGCAGCGTGCCGGCCGCATCCATCGCCTTCAGGCGCGGCAGGCGTTCCGCAAACCCTTCGCGCGTGATGTGCTCGAAGTACGTATCGATCGTAAAACCGGCCGGCACCGTGAAGTTCGGCAGAAAGGCCTCGCCCTCGGGCAGGCTGACGTTGCAGCGCTCCGCGATGCGGACGGTGTTGCCGAGCGCCTCCGGGAAATCGCCGAACACTTCCGCCATCTCGGCGCCGGTCTTCAGGAAGAACTGATCGCCGTGGTACCGGAGCCGCTTCTCGTCGCTGACGTTCTTGCCCGTGCCGATGCACAACAGCACGTCGTGCGGGTGCTGGTCGCTCTGCCGGAGATAGTGCACGTCGTTGGTCACGACGAGCGGCAGATTCAGATCCTTCGCGATCGGCGAGAGGCCGACATTGACGATGCGCTGGTCGTCGATGCCCTGGTACTGCATCTCGAGAAAGAAGTTGTTGGGCCCGAGGATGTCACGGTACTGCGCCGCGGCCGCCATCGCCTTCTTCGCCTGGTCGGTGCGCAGGCCCGTGGCCACCTCGCCCTTCAGGCAGCTGCTCAGGCCGATCAGCCCCTTCGCGTGCTCGGCCAGGAGCGCCTTGTCGATGCGCGGCTTGTAATAGAAACCTTCCGTGTAGCCCGATGACACCAGCTTGATGAGGTTGTGGTACCCCTCGTTGGTTTCAGCCAGCAGCACGAGGTGGTTCGCGGTCTCGCCGGGGACGCCCGACCGGTCGCGCCGATCGCCCGGCGCAACGTAGACTTCGCATCCCAGGATCGCCTTGACGCCGCGCTTCCTGGCCTCGTCGTGGAAGATCACCGACGAGAACATGTTGCCGTGCTCGGTCACGGCCACGGCCGGCATCTTGAGCTCCGCCACCTTGTCCAGCAGCTCGCCGATGCGGCACGCGCCGTCGAGCAGCGAGAACTCGGTGTGCAGATGGAGATGGACGAAGTCGTTGGAGGCAGCCATCGTCGGCCCTATTCCCATTCGATGGTTGCCGGTGGTTTGGAGCTGATGTCGAGAACGACGCGATTGATGCCGCGCACTTCGTTGACGATGCGCGATGACATCGTCGCGAGCAGGTCGTGCGGGAGGCGCGCCCAGTCGGCCGTCATGCCGTCGCGGCTCTCCACGGCGCGGATCGCCACGGTGAACTCGTAGGTACGCTCGTCGCCCATCACGCCCACGCTCTGCACGGGCAGCAGCACCGCAAACGACTGCCAGAGCTTGCGATACCAGCCGGCCGCGCGGATCTCTTCGGCGATGATCGCATCGGCCCGGCGGCACAGCTCGAGCTTCTCCCGCGTCAGCGGGCCGAGCACGCGCACGGCAAGGCCCGGCCCGGGAAACGGCTGGCGCCAGACGAACTCGTCGTCCAGGCCGAGCACGGCGCCCACCTCGCGCACTTCATCCTTGAACAGTTCCCGGAGCGGCTCGATCAGCTTGAACCGCATCCGCTCGGGCAGGCCGCCCACGTTGTGATGGCTCTTGATCGTGGCGGACGGGCCTTTCACCGACACGCTCTCGATCACATCGGGATAGAGCGTGCCCTGTGCGAGGTAATCGAACTGGCCGAGCTCGGCCGCCCGCGTCTCGAACACGTCGATGAACGTGCCGCCGATGATCTTCCGCTTGGTCTCCGGATCGCTCACGCCCTCGAGACGGGTCAGGAAGATCTCCGTGGCGTCCACGAATTCAAGATTCAGGCCCAGCCGTTCGAAGCGCGTGCGCACCTGCTGCGCTTCGCTCATCCGCAGCAGCCCGTTATCGACGAAGACGCACGTCAGCCGCGGGCCGACGGCCTTGTGAATCAGCATGGCCGCCACCGTGGAATCCACGCCGCCCGACAGGCCGCACAGAACCCGGCCGTCGCCGACGGCCGCGCGGATGCGCGCGACGCTCTCGTCGACGAATCCGCGCATCGTCCAGTCGCCACGGCACCCGCAGATGTTGAACGCGAAGTTGCGAAGGATGTCGACACCGTGCTCGGTATGCACGACCTCGGGGTGAAACAGGATGCCGTAGATCCGGCGCCCGATGTGCTGCATGCCGGCGACCGGCGCGTTCGCGCTGGTCGCGGTCAATTCAAACCCGGGCGGCGCCGCCGCGACAAAATCCCCGTGGCTGGCCCACACGCGGATCGACGAGGGCAGCCCCTCGAACAGCCGGCAGTTGCTGAACGGCGAGACGACGGCGTGCCCGTACTCGCGCTGATCGGCCGGCTCGACCGTGCCGCCGAGCACATCGGTCAGCAGCTGCATGCCGTAGCAGATGCCCATTACCGGCACGCCCAGTTCGAAGATCGCGGTGTCGACCCGCGGCGCGCCCGGCTCGGACACGCTGCGCGGACCGCCCGACAGAATGATGCCCATCGGATGCCGCCCGGCGATCTCGGCGGCCGGCATGCTGTGCGGTACGATCTCCGAATACACCGACAGCTCGCGCAACCGGCGCGCGATCAACTGCGTGTACTGCGAACCAAAATCGAGAACGATAACGGTCTGATGCGTCACAAGTGACTCAGGCTGTGGCAAAAGCGAAGCCGAACGCCGGCGCTTTGCGAAGTTCCCGCTATTATAAGCGTGTGCGCCACTTAGCCGTCATCGCCGGACTCGCGGCCGCGATCGCCGTTTCCACCATCGCCGATTCGCCCGCGCTTGCCGCGCGCCCGCGTGTCGCGCCGCCCGCGCTGCCGTTTGGCGCCGATTGGACGCACGACTTCGAGGGCGCGCCGCCGGTGACGGCCGCGGTCTCGGAGGCGGGGCTGCTGATCGTCGGGTTCGCCAACAAGCTGGACGCGATCTCGCTCGCCACGGGACAGGCCGAATGGTCGCTGCCCGTGCCGGCGTCCCGCCTCGCGTGCGACGCGACATCGTGCGTTGCGGGCGACAACGTCACGGTCCGCGGCATCGACCTGGCCGGCAAGACGGTGCGCTGGCAAAAACCCTCGCCGGGCCCGCTCGCCTTCGCTCCGGTCCTGCGCAGCGGCTGGGTGTTTCTCACGGCCACGGACGGCCGCGTCATCGCGCTGCACGACACGGACGGCGCAACGCTCTGGACATTCGTCGCCGACGGCGCGCTGACCGGGCCGCCGTCAGCCGACGGCGACCGGCTCGCCGTGGCGACCGCGCGGTCGACCGTGTCACTGCTCAATCTCACCACGGGCCGCGCGCTGTGGACCTCCCGACCGCTGGCGGCATTGCCCGGCGCGCCGCGATTGGGTGGCGGCATGGTGTACGTGGGCACGGAAGATCGGAAGCTTGCGTTCATCGACGCCGGGACCGGCACGTTGAAGTTCTCGGTGCGGACCGGCGGCACCGTGATGGGCGCACCGGCGCTCGACGACCGGTTCGTCTACGGCGCCGGCCAGGACGGCGTGCTGCGCGCCTTCGATCGCGGCAGTGGCGCCCTGCGCTGGTATGCCGACCTGCCTACGCGTCCAGCCAGCGTGGGTCCGGTGACGGACGGCGGTTTGACGATCATTGCGCTCGGCAACGGCGCCTTCCAGGCGTATCTGGCGACCGGCGACGGCAAGACGAGCGCCGCGGTGATCGCGCCCCCCGGCGCGGGCGACAGCACCGTGCTGCTCCCGACGCCGCCGATGATCGTCGGCGCCGGCGCCTCGATGCGCCTGGTCACGCTCAGTTCGAGCGTCGGCGATGACTCGAAGTGGTCGGCGGCCGTCACCCGGGCGGCCGCGGGTCTGACACTCAGCGCGCTGCCGGCGACGATACCGGGACTCGCGCTGACGTTGACGCCACCTCAGTGATCGCAGCCGCAAGACGCCGCACGCCTTCCTGAATGCGCTCGTGCGACGGCGCGGAAAACGCCAGCCGTATGAACGCCGCGCCTTCGCCATTCACGAAAAATGCATCGCCCGTGACGTAAATCACGCCGTGCCGCACCGCCACCGGCAGAAGCGCCGTGGCGTCCACGCCGTCTGGCAGCCGCGTCCACAGGAAGAAGCCGCCGCGCGGGGACGGCCACGTGACCCGCCCGGCCAGATGCTCGGTCAGCGCGGCTTCCATCACGCGTCGCTTGGCCCCATACGCCGCGCGGAGCCGCGGCAGCTGCGCCGTCAGCACGCCGCGGCGACACGCCTCGGAGATCATCCGCTGGTCGAACGCGCTCGTGCAGAGGTCGACGGACTGCTTCGCCAATTCGAACCGCGCCGCCAGCGGCGCCGGCGCGCTGAGCCACGCGGTGCGGAAGCCCGGCGCGAGCGTCTTCGAGAAACTGCTCAGGTAGATGACGCGCCCTTCGTGATCGTCGGCGGCAATCGGCCGCGTGTCGGCCGCCGATGTCACATCCTCGAAATAGAGATCCCGGTACGGATCGTCTTCGATCAGCAACAGATCCTCGCGTGCGGCCCACTCGAGCAACGCGCGCCGCTTTGCCTGACTGACGAGCAAGCCGGTCGGATTCTGGAAATTCGGAACGGTGTACAGCCCTTTGACCCGGCGGCCCGCGGCGCGCAGCCGCGCCAG
>JAKALV010000003.1 GCA_021824055.1 Acidobacteriota bacterium | reverse complement strand
CGCATGGCAACACCTCGGACCCATTATCCTCCGTGCGCGCCTCGGCCGCACTCGTCGTCCCGTCAGGCCGGGTCGAACGCTGACGGCAAAGATGCGCTCCACGATGAAGGAAGTGAAGCGCTTCTACGACCGGAGCGGCGCGCGGCTGATCACCGTCGGCACCGATCACCCGAACTGGGGTGAATACCTCTCCGGGTTCGGCGTGCACCGCGGGCTGCACGCGCTCGTGCTGGCCGGCATTCCTCCGGCCGCGGCCATCAAGATGGCCACTCTCAACGCGGCCCACGCGCTTCGCATGGGCGATCACACGATGGGACCGGCGACCGCTGCGGACGATGCCTGGTGGCAGGGAAACCTGAGGCTTAGCGGATACCTTGCCCGACCGCGTGATATTCCTGCAGGGATTTCACGGTCAGTCCTTCCGCACGCAATGCGGCAATCGCGCTGACCGTGGCGGCGGCGCCGGTGAGCGTGGTCACCGCCGGAACGCCATTCAGCATGGCCACGCGCCGCACGGTGCGGTCGTCAAAGAAGGACTCGCGGCCGAGCGGCGTGTTGATGACGAGCGCCACGCGCTTGTTCAGGATTTCGTCGCCGATGTGCGGCCGGCCCTCGTTGATCTTGTAGACGATGTCGACCTCGAGGCCGTGCGCGCGCAGGTACGCCGCCGTGCCGCGCGTGGCAATCAGCTTGAATCCCAGGGCCGCCAGATCGCGCGCGATGGGCACGACGTTGTGCTTGTCGTTGTTGTTCACGCTGATGAACGCGGTGCCGGAGAGCGGCAGACGGTTCCCCGCGCCGAGCTGCGCCTTGGCGAACGCCGCGCCGAACGACTCGGCTCCGCCCATGACTTCGCCCGTCGATTTCATCTCCGGGCCGAGCAGCGTGTCCACGCCCGGGAAGCGCACGAAGGGAAACACGGGCGTCTTGACGAAATGTCCCGACACGGTGAGGTCCTCGGTAAGCCCGAGGTCGGCGAGCGTGCGCCCCACCATGACCTGCGCGGCGACCTTGGCCAGCGGCACGCCGGTGGCCTTCGACAAATACGGTACCGTGCGCGACGCGCGCGGATTCACCTCGAGCACGTACACGACGTCGTCCTTCACGGCGAACTGCGTGTTCATGAGGCCGATCACGTTGATGGCGCGCGCGATGCGCCGCGTGTACTCGCGGATGGTCGCCACGTGGCGCTCCGGGAGCTGCACAGGGGGCACGACGCACGAGCTGTCGCCGGAGTGGATGCCGGCCTGCTCGATGTGCTCCATGATGCCGCCGATCATCACCGCGCCGGTGCCGTCGGCCACGCAATCCACGTCGATCTCGAACGCATCCTCGAGGAACTTGTCGATCAGGATCGGATGTTCCGGCGCCGCGTTGACCGCGAAGCGCATGTAGCGTTCGAGCGTGCCCATGTCGTACACGATCGCCATGGCGCGTCCACCGAGCACATACGACGGACGCACGACCACTGGAAACCCGATCGACGTCGCGACCTCACGCGCCTCCTCCGGTGATCGCGCGATGCCGCTCGAGGCCTGCGGGATGTCGAGCTCCGACAACAGCTTCGAGAACCGCTCACGATCTTCCGCCAAATCAATGGAATCCGGCGACGTGCCGATGATTTTCACGCCGGCCGCGTGCAGGCTCAGCGACAGCTTGAGCGGCGTCTGTCCGCCGTACTGGACGACGCACGACACGTCCGCGCCGGCGGACTTCTCGCGATCGATGATCGCGGTCACGTCCTCGAAGGTCAGCGGCTCGAAGTACAGGCGGTCGACGGTGTCGTAGTCGGTGGAGACGGTTTCAGGGTTGCAGTTCACCATGATCGTCTCGTACCCCTCGGCCTGCAGGGCAAACGCCGCATGACAGCAGCAATAGTCAAACTCGATGCCCTGGCCGATGCGGTTCGGACCGCTGCCGAGAATCACGACCTTCCGCTTCGGCGTCGGATTCGCCTCGCACTCGCGTTCGTAGCTGCCATACATGTACGGCGTGAACGACTCGAACTCGGCGGCACACGTGTCGATCCGCTTGTAGGACGCCGCCAGCCCGGCCGCGAGCCGCTCTGCGCGGATCTCGCCTTCGCCGACCCCGAGAATGACGGCCAGATCGGCGTCGCCAAAACCCGCGCGCTTCAGATCGCGCAGGCGTTCGGCCGACAGAGCCTCGGCGCCCTCGGCCGCCGCCGATCGGGCCATGGCCATGACCTCTTCAAACTGCGTCAGGAACCACGGATCGATCTTGGTGAGCCGATGGAGTTCATCGAGGCTCCAGCCGCGCTCAAGCGCGCGGAACACCGCGAACATGCGCCGGTCGGTCGGCACGCTGATCGCGCGCTGGAGCGCCGCGTCGTCTTCATCGGCGAACGGGCCGCCCGGCCGCGTCTGCCCGAACAGGCGCCCGCTCGACCCGAGTTCGAGCGACCGAAAGGCTTTGAGAAACGACTCTTTGAACGTGCGCCCGATCGCCATCGCCTCGCCCACCGACTTCATCTGCGTCGTCAGCGTGCGATCCGCCTGCGGAAACTTCTCGAACGCCCACCGCGGCACCTTGGTGACGATGTAATCGATCGTGGGCTCGAACGAGGCCGGTGTCAGCCGCGTGATGTCATTCGGAATCTCGTCCAGCGTGTAGCCGAGCGCGAGCTTCGCCGCGATCTTCGCGATCGGAAAACCCGTGGCCTTCGACGCCAGCGCGGACGACCGCGACACGCGGGGGTTCATTTCGATCGCGATCATCTGGCCGTTGGCCGGATTGACCGCGAACTGGATATTCGACCCGCCGGTTTCCACGCCCACACGCCGGATGATCTTGCGCGCGGCGTCGCGCATCCGCTGGTACTCGCGATCGGTCAGGGTCAGCGCCGGCGCGATCGTGATCGAGTCCCCGGTGTGCACGCCCATCGGATCGATATTCTCGATCGAACAGATCACCACGAAGTTGTCCGCGCAATCGCGCATCACTTCGAGCTCGAATTCCTTCCACCCAATCACCGACTGCTCGACCAGAATCTCGTGGACGGGACTCATGCTGAGCCCACGCCCGGCGATCTCGCGGAATTCCTCGACGTTGTACGCAATCCCGCCGCCGACGCCGCCCATCGTGAAGGACGGCCTGATGATGATCGGAAATCCGATCTCCTCGGCCGCGATCACGGCGTCGTCCATCGACCGTACGACGTAGCTCTTCGGGACGTCGACGCCGATGTCGCGCATGGCGTCCTTGAACTTCTGGCGGTCTTCCGCGACCTGAATCGCCTCGATGGACGCGCCGATCAGCTCGACCCCGTACTTCGCGAGCACGCCCCGTTCGGCGAGCTCGACCGCGAGATTCAGCGCGGTCTGGCCGCCGACGGTGGGCAGCACCGCATCGGGCCGTTCCTTGGCGATGATCTTCTCCACCACATCCACGGTCAACGGTTCGACGTACGTGCGATCCGCGAATTCCGGATCGGTCATGATCGTGGCCGGATTGCTGTTGACGAGAATGACTTCGAGGCCTTCGGCCCGCAGCGCTTTGCAGGCCTGCGTGCCCGAGTAGTCGAACTCACACGCCTGGCCGATGACGATCGGACCGGACCCCAGCACCAGGATGCGTTTCAAGTCGGTGCGCTTAGGCACGATGTTCCATCTCCCCGAGAAACTGGCTGAACAGATAATCGGCGTCGTGCGGACCCGGCGCCGCCTCGGGGTGGTATTGCACGCAGAACACCGGCTGGCGCGCGTGACGCACGCCTTCAATCGTGCCGTCGTACAGATTCAGATGCGTCACCTGCACGTGCGACGGCAGCGAGTCGGGATCCACCGCGAATCCATGATTCTGCGACGTGATCTCGATCTTGCCGGTCCGCAGCTCCTTCACGGGGTGATTGGCGCCGCGGTGGCCGAATTTCAGCTTGAACGTGGAGGCCCCCATGGCCAGGCTGAGGAGCTGGTGGCCCAGGCAGATCCCGAAGACCGGCACGCCCGAGGCAATCAGCACCTTCGCATTCGCGATGGCGTAGTCGAGCACCGCCGGATCGCCAGGGCCATTGCTCAGAAACACGCCGTCCGGTTGCGTCGCCAGAACATCGGCCGCCGGCGTTCCCGCGGGATACACACGCACGGCGCAACCGTGCGCGGTGAACCGGCGCAGGATGTTCCATTTCATGCCGTAGTCGTACGCGGCCACGCGCAGCACGCGCGCGGCCTTCCGCGAGGGCGCCACGACGTAGTCGGGATCGTCGGCGGGCGGCATCCAGTCGAAGGCCTCGCCGCAGGTCACGCCCGTGACCAGGTCGCTGCCTTCCATCTGCGGCAGCGCGCGCGCGCGCGCGACCAGCGTCTCGGGATCGGGTGATCCGGTCGCCATCACGCCGCGCATGACGCCGCTCGAGCGCAGGACGCGCGTGAGGGCCCGCGTGTCGATATCCGAGATCGCGACGACGTTGTGGGACGTCAGGTAGTCGCGAAGCGTGCCGTCGGCGCGCCAGTTGCTCGCCATCGGCGACGCATCGCGCACGATGAAACCGGCCACGTGCAGCCCGCGCGATTCCTGATCCTCACGGGCCACGCCGTAGTTGCCGATTTCCGCCGACGTCATCGTGACAATCTGCCCCGAGTACGACGGGTCGGTCAGCACTTCCTGATACCCGGTCATGGCGGTGTTGAACACCACCTCGCCGCCCGTCTCACCGGCGGCGCCCGCGGCCTTGCCGCGGAATATCTGTCCGTTCTCCAGCGCCAGAATGGCTTCCATCATCGTTGTTCCAATGTCACGGCAATGCGCGCCGTCTCTCCGGCCTTCACGGTCACGGCCGTCGCCACCGGCTTGTAGCCCGCAAGCTCCACACGTACTCGATGCGCGCCGGGCGCGAGCCCGGGCGCACTGAGCGGCGTCACGCCAACAGCGCGACCGTCAATGGTGACCCGTGCGCCTCGCGGACGCGAGTCCACCGCGATCGCCCCCGTCGTCGCCGCCTTGGGCGCCGTCTCACCGCGCGCCGCTCGTTGGGCTTTCAGCGTGACAGTGATCGTCGACGATGGCGCCCGGCGAGTCAACGCCACGCGACGCGCCTCGCTGGCGAATCCCGCACGCGACAGCACAACGCGATGTGTGCCGAGCGCAAGATCACGGGCGGTCAGCGGCGTGTGGCCGACGGACTTGCCGTCGATGCTGACCGCGGCGCCCGCCGGCGTACTGCGTACCACGACCTGTCCGGGCAGCGCCGGAGGCTTCGCGTCGGGCACCGGAGTTCCCGACGTGGGTTCGCCGGCCGCCGCCGTGCCACCCACTGCCACTTCGGTGTCGTGAGGCGACGTCGGCAGCGATCCCACGGCCGCCGGCGGCTGCGTCGACGTCGCAGACGCGGTGGGCGGCGGCACCAGCGTGACCGCGCGCTGCATGCCCAACTGGTAACCACCAACTCCGCAGATGATCCCTGTGGCCAACACCGCCGCCGCCATTGCGACCCAGGGAAACGGCGGCGGCAAGGACAGCGCCCCAGGCGCGGCCGCACCCCGCAGCGGCGCGTCCGACGCGGTCCGCAGCACATCTTCTTCATCTGGCCCGACCTCCGGCCGGAGCAGGATGTCGCCGCTGTCGATCGGCGCGTCGCCGGCCGGAAGCGGGGCCTCGCCGGCGCCGGGCCCCTTCCCACGTGACGTCGCGCGCGCAACGGATCGCTGCGCCGGCGTTGCGACGCGGGCGCGCGGGCGACGGGGCGGAGGCGCCGGCACTAGCGCGGGGGGTTCAGCGGAACCCGCTTCGCCCTCGACGCCAACCGGCTCACCCGCGGGCGCCGGTGCGTCTGCGGCCGGGGGGAATCCCGTGATTGAAGTTGGGGTGACGGCTGTTTCGGAGAACGCCGACGGATCCTCGAGGGCACCGATGAACTCGCGGCCGGACGCGAAGCGAGCCGCGGGCGACTCGGCCAATGCTGTCGACAACACGCGCCTGATCCGGACGCGAAGCTCCGGGGCCATGGCAGCCGGCAGCGAGCCGTCCTGTTCTCCGGGCCCTGCCGGCCGGCGTCCTGTGAGCAACTCATGCGCTATCGCGCCGAGGGCATACACGTCCGCCCGGATGTCCCACGGGGCGCCCGCCGCGCGTTCCGGTGACGTGTACGGGCGGCGCAGCGGGGGGCGCGCGCCGATGGCTTCGAGCGCGGGCGCGATGCCAAAGCCGGTGATGTGCAGTTCGCCCGTACCGGGCGTCACGAAGACGTCCCGAGGGTGCAGGGCTCCATGTCCGAACGCGGCGCCGGCGGCCCAGGCGGCGTCGACGGCCTCGGCCATCGCTCGGAGGATCGGCAGCGCGGTCTCGATCGGCGCGGGCGCGAGATGACGCAGGGCGACGTCGAGTGTTTCGGCGGCGTGGTAGTCCATCGCCAGGTACGCCGTGGTCCCTTCAAGACCGGCGGCGAGATACCCGGCCGTGCCGACCAGCTTACGGAGCTCATCCGCAAGGTGCGCCACGTCCTCCGGCAACAAATCGAGGCGGAACGCCTTGACGGCAACCAGCCGGTCGGCATGGGGATCGTAGGTCCGGAAGACGGGCCCCAGAACGCCGCTGCCAATTTGATGAAGGACCCGATAGGGTCCAAATGCGGACGGAGGAGTGAAGGTGTTGGACTCGTCGAAGGGCAGTGCGGACACTCCTTGGCGATCCAAAGAATAGTAACACGCCGACGACTGTAGTAGATTCGCTTGATGCAACCCGCTGCCGCTTCCATGGCGACCGGCGACGTCCGGCAGTCGCTCGACGTCCGTCGTTTCTCGTGGATTCGCCCGCTCGTGAGCGCGTACTCGTCGGATTTCGCGAGCGTGGCGCCGCTGTTCGCCGGAAATCCCGCCGATCCGGCCGCATGGAAACACACGATTGCGCGGGTACAGAAGAGCACGCGCGACCGCACCGCCATCGCCAGAATCGTGTCGGGACAGCTGGAGCGGCGGAGTGCGCACGCGCATGCCCGAGCCGTGGCCGGACGGCTGGCCGACCCGTCCACGGTCGCCGTCGTGACCGGCCAGCAGGCCGGGCTCTTCGGCGGGCCGCTCTACACGCTCCTGAAGGCCATTACGGCCATCCAGCTGGCCAGAAAGGTCTCGGCCCGGCACGGCGTCGCGGCTATTCCCGTGTTCTGGGTCGAGTCCGAAGACCACGACTGGGACGAGGTGCGCACGGCGCACGTGCTCGATGCCGACTTGCACCTTCGCAGCGTGACGCTCGGCCATCTCGACGGGGCCGGCGAGCGGCCGGTCTCCTCCCTGACCTTCGATGCCGGCATCGATGACGCGATCGGCGAGCTCGAGGCGAACCTCGCAAAGACCGAATTCACGGACGACCTCATCACCCGGTTGCGGCAGCACTACAAACCCGGCCGGCGCATGGGCGACGCGTTCGCCGCGTGGATTGACGACCTGCTCGGACGGCACGGACTGGTCGTGTTCGAAGCCTCGGATCCGGCCGCCAAACCGCTCGTCGCCGATCTGTTCCGGCGCGAACTGGAGGTGCCCTGTCACACGGCGGCTTTGGCCAAGGAGACCGGTGAGGCCATGCGACGTCTTGGCCACACGCCGCAGGTGGAACCGTCCGAGGACAGCGTCGCCTTGTTCTACCTCGGCGGTGGCGGCCGGCAGGCCATCAAGCGCCGCTCCGGCGGTGGATACACCATCGGCGACACGGTCCATGAGGCAGACGCCCTGCGCGCCGAAGCCCTCGAGCATCCGGAGCGGTTCAGCCCGAATGTGCTGCTCCGCCCTGTTGTTCAGGATCGCCTCTTCCCCACGGTCTGTTACGTGGCGGGGCCGAGTGAGCTCGCCTATCAGGCGCAACTCGGCGGGATCTATGGCGCCTTCGGTGTCGAAGCGCCTCTGCTCTATCCGCGCGCCAACGCCACGCTGCTGGATTCAGCGGCCGTGCGATTTCTCGAGCGCTCCGCGTTGCCGCTCGAATCGTTGCATACCGAAGGTGAAACGGCCCTGAACAAGTTGCTGGAGAGCCAGCTCCCGCCCACACTCGAGCCTGGGCTGGAGGATCTGGTCCGCGAAGTCTCGGCGCGCATCGAGACGATCAAGGCCATCGTGGCCGAGGTGGACCCGACGCTGACGGGCGCGGCCGACACGACGCGCGAGCGCATGCAGGACACGGTGAAGACCCTGCATAACAAGATCATTCACGCCAGCAAGAAGAAGGATGAGACCCTCCGCCGCCAGTTCACCCGCACGCAGGCGCTCGCGTTTCCGGCGGGCGAACCGCAGGAGCGGATCGTGGATCTGCCGTTCTTCATGAATCGGTATGGCCAGGCGGTGGTCGACCGGCTGCTGGACGTGTTGCCCCTCGAAATGGGCCTGCACTACGTCCTGACGCTCTGACGCGCCTGTCGATTCCGGATCAGAGCGCCCTCAGCGCCGCCTTGCGATTCCGAGCCGCGGCAGCCAGCTTCTCGCAAACTCCGGCCACCTCTGCGCGGTCCCGCTCCAGCAACTGACGGGAGGCGGCCAACGCCGCATGGGTGACGTCGGGCGCCGGTCCGCCGAGCGTGCGGCGCACGGCGACAAAATGCTCCGGGCTGAGCAGCGCGGTGAGTGCGGCTTCGTCGATCTCGATCGCCCGCCCGGCGATCTCGAGCGATGCGTCCCGCAGGAGCCTTGAGACCGGCGTCTGCGGCTCCTCCCTGAGGCCCGTGACCATCTTCGCGGCGATGGCGTGCGCCAGACGGAAGGCCAGACCGTGTTCGCGGGCGAGCGTGTCGGCCAATTCGGTAATGGACACGCCATGCTGGCCGGCTCGCTGGCGCATCAGCGCCACGTTGAACTCTGCGTGTTCCATCGCCGCGGCCACGAGGGAGACGGCGCGCGTGGCGTCACGAAACGCCGAGGCGACCAGCGGCTGCAGGTCATCCTCGGTATCGACGATGTCACCGAACGGCGTGTTGTGCACCGACATGGCGATGGCCGTCGACTGGGCAAACGCCTTCGAGCAGAGCGCCCGCGCGTGTTCAAGCGCCACGGGATTGCGCTTCTGCGGCATGATGCTGCTCGTCTGCACGAAACCGTCGGCCAGGCGCAGATAGCCCATTTCCATCGTGCACCACAGCAGCAGGTCCTGCACCATCCGGCCGACGCCCACCAGCGTGACAGCGGCCGCCGCGGCACTCTCGAGCAGGTAGTCCACCGTGGCGATGCTGCCAAACGTGTTGCCGGTCGGGCCGTCGAATCCCAGCAGGACGCTCGTCCGGTCGCGGTCGATCGGAAATCCCGTGCCGGTAATGGCGCAGGCGCCAAGCGGGTTCCGGTTCGTCGAGACAAACGCCGCGGCCAGGCGCTGCCCGTCTCGCTCCAATTCTTCGATGGCGGCGAGCAGGTAGTGCGCCACGGTGGAGGGCTGGGCCGGCTGGGTGTGCGTATGTGCGGGATACACCGTCTCGCGGTGTCGCTCGGCCACGCCGATCAACGAGGCGCGCAACGCCAGCGTCGCCTCGTGCAGCGTCAGCACCATCTCCCGCAGCTGCATCCGGTACATCGTCATGTCGATGTCATTGCGGCTGCGCGCGGTGTGCAGCCGGCCGGCGATGTCGGGATCGCAGGCCTCCCGGACGAGACGTTCGACGTAGAAGAACAGATCTTCGTAGGTACCGTCGTACCGGACCGCCCGAAGCGCCTCGACATCCACCGTGCCGATCGCGTCGCGCAGGACGCGACCGTCAGACCTGGACACAATCCCCGTGTCGACCAGCATCACCAGATGGGCTTCGTCGATCGCCAGCAGCGGGTCGAGCAGCAACCGCTTCGCGTCCTCGAAGTTCTCATTGAGAACGATACGCACGTACTCGGAATCGAACTTCACAACATGGTCCTCTCGGATAATACAAAAAAGGCAGACGCCGGCGTTTCCGGCATCTGCCTTTGTTTTTGCCGTGTTTCTGCCTTTTGCCTTCTGCCTTAACTAGAAGACAAACTTGAACCCCACCTGCACCAGCCGCTGATCGTAGGCGCTCGTGCCGGCAAAGCCCACCGCGGGCGTCGCGATGGCTATCGCCGGAACGCCGGCCGCATCCGTGGTCACCACGCGGTTCACCCCGGCCACGTTCAGCCGGTTCCCCAGGTTCTTGGCCTCGAGAAACGCTTCGATCTTCCGTCCGTTTCTGAGAGGAATGAACCGCGAGTAGCGCAGATCCAGATTCAGCACGTTGCCCAACCGGCCGGTGTTCCGGTCGATGTTCAGCGGCCGGTCGTTGGTCACGCCGTCCTTGTTGAGGTCCAGGTTCGACCGCACGTTGAACGGGAGGCCGCTATTGGCCTGCAGGATGATGCCGAGCTGGTTGTTGTTGGCCAGCATCGCACCGAGGCCGCTGCCGCTGATCGATGGCGCCAGGACCGCGGAGAGGACGAACGTATGCGTCTGGTTGAAGGGCGACACGCCCTTGTCGCGCGCGAGGTTCGACGGATCCGACATGCGGTCGTCTCCGCTGGCGACGACATAGCTGCCCGTCAACGGCGACGTATCCGTGCCGCGCGCAAGCGTATAGGTGGCCTGTCCCTGCCAGCCATGCGTCATGCGCTTGGTCAACGTGAACGTGGCGGCGTTGTATGTCGACTCGCCGATTGACTGAAACACGTTGACGTGATCAAACGTCGGGTCCACGCGGGTCGCCGCGCTCACCGTCGTCGAGTAGATCGGACGCCCGTCGCCGAGCGTCGCCCCGGTCGGAATCAGGTTCACGTCGACGAGCACCGGCAGGTTGCGACCGATCGAATTGACGTAGCCGGCCGCCACCGAGATGTCGCTGCTCAGCGCGTGCTCGAGCTGCACGTTGGTCAACCAGGCCTGCTGCGTCTTGAAGTTCGGGTCAACGGCCATGATGCTCTGACGCGGCAGGACGAACCCAGCCGGCGGCGCCGCGAGACTGGTCGGGTACGCGGGCGCACCGGCGGCCGACCCGGCGACCGACACGGTGTAGCTGGCCGGATCGCCATTGCTCAGGATGGCGTTGTCGTAGAAGTCCAGCAGCGGCGGCTCGAACATCAGGCCCGTCGAAGCGCGCAGCACAGTGCGCGCGCTCTGGTCAATCGACCAGGACATTCCCACGCGCGGCGCGATGTTGTTCTTGTCGATCACGAAATTCTGCGAGTACTTGTTGGCCGCAAACGGCCGCGCCGACGGCACGTCGAACAGATCGTAGCGCAGGCCGTACAGCACCTTCACCTGCGGCGAGACCTGCCAGTCGTCCTGCAGGAAAAACCCGTAGAAGCCCGAGTTGTAGCTCGCGCTGACGTTGCCGAACTGCTGCTGCAAGGACGTGTAACCGTACTTGTTCGTCCCGCCCTGCGCCGCGAGATACGCGGCGATGGTCGGGAAGGTATACATGAACCGATCGCCCTTGACCCGGTCGTCGGCGATCAGCTGCGCATCGATGCCGACTTTGAAGGCGTGACGGCCGCGCAGCACGGACACGTTGTCGACCACCTGCCAGATGCCCTGGTTGAAGTCGAAGCCAATGTCGTTGCCGCCACCCGCGCGCGGGCCGCCGAAATTGGCCTTGCCCGACACCACGATCGCGGGCCCCGTTGCCGCCGTCGCGCCCGCCGTGCGGAACTGATGCCGCCGCGCGTACTGGACGCGGAGTTCGTTCAACGAGGTCTTGCCCAGGGTCGTCGTCATCTGCGCGGACGCCGAATCCATGCGGTCCGTAAAGTCGGTCACGCGATCCGGCGTGGTGAGACCGCCGCCGATGTTCGCCGGCGAGAAATTCTTGAACAGGAAGTAGCGCACGGCGAGGTGCGAATTCTTGCTCAGTTCGTGGTCGATCTTGCCAAAACCGAAGTTCACGCGCTGATGCGCCGGAATGACGCCGTCGGCCGGCAGCGTGATGCCCAGCGCCGCCGCGTCGGCCGCCGCAACCGTGATGACCTGCCCCCCCGTGATGAGGCTGCGATTCACGAATTCGTAGGCGGCGTAGAAGTGCGTCCTGTCCTTTGCAATCGGACCGCCCAAGGTCGCCGTCACGTCGTCTGCCACCGTGTCGGGCTTGCGCACGCCGGCCTTGAGGTAGAACGGCGCCGCCGACATGTTGTTGCGCTTGAACCGGTAGCTCGCCGACCCGCTGAACTTGTTGGTGCCCGATGGCGTGATGGCGTTGTAGACCATGCCCGTCGTCTGGCCGAATTCCGGCGCGAAGCCGTTGGTGATGACCTTGACCTCGCGCACCAGCACCTCGGACACCGGCAGCAACCGGAGGCCGGCACGGTCCTTCTCGGTGTTCGTGTTGCCGTCCAGCTGGTAGTTGGTGTGCATCTGCGAGCCATTGGCATTGATGCGCGGGACGCCGAACTCATTGTTCTCGTAGCCGGTCACGTTGGCCTGGAGAAACGCGAAGTTGTACGGATTGCGCGACGGCAGGGGCAGATTGTGGATTTCCTCGCTGTTGATCGTTCGGCCGAGGTCGATCTTTCCGGGCTGCGCGATGGGCGCTTCGCTCGTCACCGTCACGGTTTCCGACACGTTGCCGACCGCGAGGGTCACGTTGACGACGGCGGTTTGACCGGCCGACAGGGACAAACCCTGCTGTTCGAAACTCTTGAAACCCTGCAACTCGGCACGCACGGAATATCCGCCCAGTGGCAGCAGCGGCGCGCGAAACGCGCCCGCTTCATTACTGATCACAACGCGCTCCAGGCCGGTGTCCACGTTCTTGACGGTCACCGTCACCCCCGGCAGCACTCCTCCGGACGCGTCGCGCACGATACCTTCAATCGTGCCGTTGGTCGCCTGCGACTGCGCCGCCGCCGGAACCGCCCCGGCCAGCATCACCGCCGCCACCATCCCGATCATTCGACGAAACATGCAATGCTCCTTGACTCTCACTACGCGGGTTCGCGGCCGATCCGCCACCCGGTGCCTCAGTATGCGGTGGCACCGGCCGGGCCCAAAACCGGTGCTCAGAAACGCAGCAGGATTACCGCTTGGGGACATTCTGCATCCGGAGCGGGGTCCTCGTGGAATCTATTTTATAAACAAGCTTAATTAAGTCCAGCGCCCTATGGGCCCTGCCCGGCGATGGCAAACAGCCGGGCCTCGGCCAGTTCCAGGGCGGAGTACAGGGCGCCCATCAACTGGGCGTCATCGCCAAGCGCCGAGATCTTGATCGCCGGGACATTCGGCACGATGCGCGCGACAACGCGGCGCACCGGTTCGATCAGCGAGGCGCCGGCATGGCTCAAGCCGCCGCCAAAAACCACCATCGCCGGGTCGAGCACGGTGGTGATGTTGCCAACGGCCGTGCCCAGATAGATCGCCAGTTCCTCCACCATCGCCGTCGCGGCCGCGTCGCCGCGTGCCGCGTCATCGAAGACGGCCTTCCAGCCACCCGGTCCGCCGGCGCCGACGCGTTGTTCCAGATATCCGCTCTGGCCGAAGTCCACCTGCCAGTCGCGATAGTCGAGGTTCATGCGGCTGACTTCTCCCGCATACCAATGATGGCCCCGATGGAGCCGGCCGCCGACGACGACGCCGGCGCCCACGCCGGCGCCGATCGCGATGAAGACGAAGTCGTCGATGTCGCGGGCCGAGCCCTGCCACCGCTCGCCGAGCGCCGCCATATTCGCGTCGTTGTCCACGCGCACGGGCGCGCTGAACCGGCCCTGCAAACGGTCACGCAGCGGCACGTCGACCCACCCGCGAAGGTGCGCCGCCTCAATCACGCGGCCTTCATTGACGTTGGTCATGCCGGGGGCACCAACACCCACGGCAAACAACTTCGAGAGGTCGCGATCCGCGTCCGCGAAGACCCGCTCAATCGACCGCTCGATTTGGAGCAGCACGCCTTCGCGCGACTCGGCGTCGGTCTTCGCCCGGAGCCGGGCCAGCACACGGCCCTCGAGATCCGCCAGTGCCACGCGCAGCGTTTGGGATCCGATGTCCACGCCGACGAGGAATCCATATTCGGCATTGGTCGAGAGCATCATCGGCGGCCGGCCCCGATGGGCCACGCCGACGCCAACCTCCCGCAGCAGATGGACGCCTCGGACCAGATCCTCCACCACGGCCGATACCGTCGGCGGACTGAGGCGCGTCCGTTTGGCGAGTTCGGCGCGTGAGATGGGACCGAACCTGCGGACCACATCGAAAATACGCTGGCGGTGGACGAGGCGCGCGTTGATCGCCCCCGTGCCGGCATGCCCATCAAATCGTTGCGTCGAGGAGCTGACCATACGCGTTCGAAACGACCGTAGTGCCGGCCTCATCCCCTGTCAAGCCGCGCCGGCGGCCTGTGCCGGGCGACACTCGGCGTACACTTGACCTTCGCCGACATGGCCACACGTCCGCCCCTCCCGCCCAGTGACCGGAAGAAGACGCCGCCGGCACGTCCCCGCGCCGCGGCCGTCTCGCGAGCCAAGGGCTCCTGGCGTCAGCACCCGTGGATGCAACGAGTGCTGTGGGCCGTCGGCGTCGGCACGGTGCTGCTCATTGCGGTCACGACCTACTACTGGATCAGCGTGGGGCACATGATCGACAAGCGGCTCGGCGGCGGCGAGGACCGTCCGATGCCCCGGATCTTCGGTCGCGCCTTTGAGATTCATCCGGGGCAGACGCTCACGGTCGCCGAATTGCGGTCGCGCCTGAATAACGTGGGCTATTCGGAGCGGCCGAAGGCCGAGCAGCCGGGAGAATTCGCGACCACGCCCACCAGCCTGCAAATGATGACCAAGGCGGAGGCCGGCGCCACGCCGGAACTGGTCAAGATCGATTTCTCGCGCGGCGCCGGCGCGGTGGTCACGCGCATCGTGCCCGCGGGGGGCAAGCCGCTCACCCGCCTGACGCTCGAGTCGCCCATGCTGGCCGCGCTGGCCACCGGCGAGCGCCGGCGGTACGTGCCGCTCGCCATGATTCCGAAGCGGATGATCCAGGCGGTGCTGGCGATCGAGGACAAGCGCTTTTACGAACACCCCGGCATCGATCCGATCGGTGCCATCGGCGCCCTGGTGCGCAATCTCCGCGGGGACAAGACGTATCTGGCCGGCGGCAGCACGCTGACGCAGCAGATCGTCAAGAACACCTTCCTCACGCCCGCCAAGACGCTCAGGCGCAAGCTCTCCGAGCAGTTCATCGCCGTCGTGATGGAGCGGCGGCTGACCAAGGATCAGATTCTCGAGCTGTATCTGAACGAGGTCGTGCTCGGCCAGCGCGGCCCGTTCGAGATCCACGGCGTCGCCGAGGCCTCGCGGATCTTCTTCGGCGTGGACCTGCGCAACATCTCGATCGCCCAGGCGGCGACGATCGCGGGCGTCATCCAGTCGCCCTCGCGCCTCTCGCCGTTCCGCAATCCGGAGCGCGCGCTCGAACGGCGCAATGTCGTGCTGAAGGAAATGGCCGACGCGGGGTTCATCACGCCGGCGGAGAAGGCGAAAGCCCAGGCCGAGCCGATCGGCATCTCGGCGCGCGCCATGGAGAACGAGGCGCCGTATTTCGTCGACTACGTCAGCCAGCTCGTCGACGACGGCTACGCGGGCCTGCTCAAGAAGGATGCGGCCGTGGACGTCTACACCACGCTCGACGTCCACCTGCAGCGGCTCGCGCAGGAGGCCCTCGCCGAAGGGCTGGCGCAGGTCGACAAGCAACTGCTCGCGCGCAAGCGCAAAGACATCGCGCAGGCGGCGATGGTGGTCGCCGACCCGACGACGGGCGACATCCTCGCCATGATCGGCGGCCGTGGCTACAACCAGTCGCAGTACAACCGCGCGGTGACGTCGCGCCGGCAGCCGGGTTCCACGTTCAAGCCCTTCGTGTATCTGGCCGCGTTCGAGAAGATGGCCGAGACCGGCAGCCACGACCTGACACCGGCTACGATTGAAGTGGACGAGCCGACCACGTGGATCGATGACCAGGGCAAGCCCTACACGCCGACCAATTATCAGAACGAATATGACGGCCCCGTCACCCTGCGGTTCGCGCTCGCCCACTCGCGCAACATCGTCGCCATCAAGGTCGCGGAGCAGGCCGGTTACGACCGCGTGGCCAATCTCTGGACCAAGGTCGGCGAAGGCTCGCCGGCCAAACCGTATCCGTCCATCGCGCTCGGGGTCTTCGAAGCCTCGACGCTCGAAATGGCGTCGGCCTACACGCTCTTCGACAACGGTGGCGTCGTGCGCCCGCTGCGCGCCATCACGCGGATCAGCGAAAACGGCCAGGATAAGAAGATCAAGCCCGAGCCCGCCCGCCAGGTGGCGCGCCCGGACACGACCTACCTGGTCTTGAACATGATGCGCAGCGTGCTCAATGAAGGCACGGCCGCGGCGGCGCGCACGGCGGGCTTCACGCTCGACGCGGCCGGCAAGACCGGTACGACCAACGATCAGCGCGACGCCTGGTTCATCGGTTTCACGCCGGACCTGCTGACGGCCGTGTGGGTCGGCTTCGACAACAACAACCCGATCGGTCTCACCGGCGCCCAGGCCGCGCTGCCGATCTGGACGGCGTTCATGAAGCGCGCCACCGCCGGACACCGCAACAAGGCGTTCACCGTGCCGGATGGGCTCGTGTTCGTGGACATCGACAAGGACACCGGCAAGCTCGCCACGCCGGGCTGCATCCGGACCATCCGGGAGGCGTTCCTCGCCGGGACCGAGCCGGGGGAATACTGCCCTCTCCATCGATGAATCGGAGAATCGATAATCGGCAATCTTCGATTGCCAATTGGGGAATCGGGAATCGGGGAATCGGGAATCGGGAATCGGGGAATCGGGGAATCGGGGAATTGAGGAATTGAGGAATTGGGGGATTGCAGAATTTGCCGTCCGGCGCGGGCTTGAGGAGTGCAATAAATGCCGCGCTGAGGTCGTGAGGCGTCGGAATTCCCGGGAATTCGGGCGACCGGGTGTGGCAGGCGCCGTGCACACAACCTGGGCGTGACTCCGCAGGAACTTCGCGATCGCCTCGCCGACTACGCAGCTTCAGTGGCCATCTTCTGCCGGCCGCTGTTCAGGGACCCCGCGACGCGGGACACAGCCAGCCAACTCAGTCGCGCGGCGTCATCGGCGATGGCCAATCACCGGTCAGCCGGGCGAGCCCGGTCGCATGCCGAATTCACCTCGAAGCTGGGCCTGGCCGTGGAAGAAATCGATGAGAGCCAAGCCTGGTTGAAGTACCTGGAGCAATCGGCGGCCGTGCCGTCGGACGCCACTGACAATCACGCCGGACTCTACGCCGAGGCCACCGAGCTCACGGCAATCCTGACGGCAGCCCTATCAACCGCGCGCCGCCGGGAGGCGGCGGATCGAGAACTCAAGCGCCGCACTCGGCGCAGCTGAACCGCCGATTCCCCGATTCCCCGATCAGCCGATTCCGCAATTGCCCGATTGGCGATCCCAGATTACCGATTGGAGATTCCCCGATTGCCGATGCGTTATACTGTTAGCAGTCTCTAACCCCGACTGCTAATGTCCGACCTCACCGATCGTCAGCATCGTCTCCTTGCCCGGCTCGTGGCGGAGTACATCGAGCAGGGCGAACCGATCTCCTCGGCGTGGCTCGCGGAGAACAGCGGCCTGGGCGTCTCGTCCGCCACGGTCCGCAATATCCTGTCGCATCTCGAGGAATACGGGCTGCTGCGTCAGCCCCACACGTCAGCCGGCCGGATTCCGACCGACTCGGGCTACCGGCACTATGTCGAGGGCCTGCTGACCGCCCGGCGGCGTACCCGGCCGGGCCCCGATGTCGAAGCGCGGCTGCGCCAGGCCGGCACCGTTGGCGACATCCTCGACAACGCATCGCAGGAGCTCTCCCGGCAGTCCCATCACATCGGATTTGCGCTGACCGCCAGCCCGTCCGCGCAGTTGCGGCACGTCGACTTCGTGAATCTCGACGCGAGACGCGTGCTCGTGATCGTCGTATCGACCGGCGGCCACATCACGCACAAGATGGTGGAGACCGGCGAGGCGCACGACGCCGCGAGTCTCGCGGAGGCCGCCAACTACATCAACCGCGAATTTGCGGGCATGACGATCGACGAAGCCCGCGAAGCGGTCGCGGCGCACCTGCAGGAAGAGCGCGTGCTCTACAACGTGCTGCTCTCCAGGGCACTGCAACTGGCGCAGTCGGGCCTCAGCGAAGTGTCGCCGGCGCAGACCGTCAGCATTCAGGGCACGTCGGCCTTTCTCGACGGCCTGTCCGATCGTGACGAGCGGATGACGCTCGAAACCTTGCGGGCGCTGTTCCGGATGATCGAAGAAAAGCACCGCCTGCTCGACCTGCTGACGCGCTACATGAGCACCAACGGCCTGACGATCGTCATCGGGTCCGAGCACCTCGATCCCGATATGCATCCCTTCAGCATTGTGGCCTCCACGTTCCAGGATGGCGCGCGCAGCGCGACGGTCGGCGTGATTGGCCCGACCCGCATGCGCTATCCGCGGACGATCTCGGTCGTGGACAGCTTGTCCCAGGCCGTGAGCCGCGTGCTCTAATTTCCACGGACTATCGACGTGACTGAACAGACTGACGACGCCTCGACCCTGGACCTGGACGCGCTGACCACCGAGCGCGACGACTTCAAGGACCGTTTGCTCCGCATGACCGCGGAGTTCGACAACTACCGCAAGCGCGTGGATCGCGAACGGCGCGAGCTGTCCGAAGCCGCCGCCGCCGACCTGATTCGCGATCTGCTGCCGATCATCGATGATCTCGAGCGCGCGATGGCGGCCTCCCGCCAGGAAGCCGCCGGCCGCGAGAGCGCCGTCCTGCAAGGCGTGGAACTGACCCACCGTCACTTGCTCGAACAGTTGCGCCGCCGCGGCGTGGAACCGATTGACGCGGTCGGACAGATGTTCGACCCGCAGGTGCACGAATCGGTCGCGGTGGAACACGCCGAGGGCAAACCCGACGGCGAGATCCTCGAGGAGTTCCGGCGCGGGTACCGCGTGGCCGGCCGCCTGCTGCGGCCGTCGATGGTCAAGGTGGCGCGGGCGTGAGCGCACGTGATTACTACGAGGTGCTCGGTGTTGCCAAAGGTGCCAGCGACTCTGAAATCAAGAGCGCGTACCGCAAGCAGGCGCTGAAGTACCACCCCGATCGCAATCAGGGCAACGACGAGGCGGAGGCGAAATTCAAAGAGGCGGCGGAAGCCTATTCCGTGCTGGCCGACGCCGACAAGCGCGCGCGATACGACCGATTCGGGCACGCGGGCGTGTCGGGCGCCGCCAGCCAGCCCGGTGGCCCCGGATTCAATCCCGACATCTTCGCGGACTTCTCCGACATCTTCGGCGACTTCTTCGGCTTCGGCGGCGGACGCCGCCAGGCCGGCGGCCCGGAGCGCGGCGCGGATCTGCGCTTCGACCTCGAGATCAGCTTCAACGACTCGTTCACCGGAACTGAAACCACGATCCAGATTCCCCGCGAAGAAAGCTGCGAGACGTGCAAGGGCAGCGGCGCGGCGCCGGGCTCCGCGCGTGAAACGTGCCCGCAGTGCCGCGGCGCTGGCCAACTCCGCTTTCAGCAAGGCTTCCTTGTCGTCGCGCGGCCCTGCGGGCAGTGCCGGGGCACCGGGCAGATCATTCCGAAACCATGCACGGCGTGCCGCGGCACGGGCCGCACGACGAAGGACCGCCGGGTGACGGTCAAGATTCCCGCGGGCATCGCCGAGGGGCAGCGCCTGCGGATGTACGGCGAAGGCGAACACGGCGCGCACGGCGGCCCGACGGGCGACCTGTACGTCGTCGTGCACGTGAAGCCGCACGAGATCTACCATCGCGAGGGCGATGACCTGTTCGTGGAGGTGCCCGTGCCGTTCGCGATGATGGCGATGGGCGGCGCATTCAAGATCGAGCCTCCCGGCGGCGAGCTCACGATCGACGTCCCGCCCGGTACCGCCAGCGGCACGCTGCTGCCGTTCCGCGGGAAGGGCATGCCGAGCGTGTCGGGCCGGGGCCGCGGCGCCCTCTACGTGCGTGTCGTCGTGGACGTGCCGAAGAAATTGACCAAGGAGCAGCGCAAGCTCGTCGAGCAGTTGGGCAAGGCGATGCCGCTGGACAAGGTCCAGCCGCGTGCCATCGATGGCGACGACGACGAGAAGCCGTTCTTCGAGCGGGTCAAGGATCTCTTTGGATCGTAAGTATCCGGCGCTGGTGCTGCGCTGGACATCGCCGCCCGATGACGACCGGCGCGATCGGCTGCTCGCCGAGCTCGACGAATTCGGCGTCACGGCGGCCGACGTTGTGGAGGGCGCGGCGCGGTTCTTCTTCTCCAGCATCGACGCGCGGGATCGGGCGGCGGCGGTCATGCCGCTCGTGGATCCGTCGGCACGCTGCGAGCGCGCGCTGATCTCCGATGAGAACTGGGCCGAGCGCAGCCAGGCGTCGATCACCGCGGTGCGCGTCGGCGCGCTCGTCGTCGCGCCGCCGTGGGCCGTGCCGAACGACGGCTCCACCGTCATCGTGATCCAGCCGTCGATGGGTTTCGGCACGGCGCATCATGAATCGACGCGCCTCTGCCTTGGACTGCTGCAGGACCTGCCACTCATCAACGGCCTGCGCGTGCTCGACGTGGGCACGGGGTCGGGCGTGCTGGCAATCGCCGCGCGCGTCCTCGGCGCGACCACGGTGGTCGCGGCCGACTACGATCCCGACGCGATCGCGTCCGCGCGCGAGAATCTTGAATTGAACCGCGTCGAGTCGGCGATCACGCTGCTGCAACTGGATCTGGCGGAACCAGCGGCGCTCGCCGGCCGGCAATTTGACGTGGTCCTGGCCAACCTCACGGGCGGCATGCTGGCGCGATTCGCGGCAACCCTCGCGGGATTCACGGCGCCGGCCGGCCTGCTGATCACGAGCGGCGTCACGATCGACGAAGAGGCCATGGTCGCACAAGCGCTCATCGGGGCCGGCTTCGTGCGGCAGCGACGAGCGGCCGAACACGAGTGGGTCGGCGCCAGCTGGGCGCGCGCCTAACCCTGAACGTGGGTTGACATAGGGTTAGTTAACGTGGCCGCAGGATCTTCAGCCCTGCGGTTTGTGCGCAGGGCTAAAAGCGACTACTTGCCTTCAAGGGCAATCTACCGTGAAGAACGCGAAGGGCGTGAAGAAAACCAACAAGTTTCGTCTTCACGTTCTTCACGAGCTTCACGGTTAATGCACTGGCTCTCGTCCGTCCTGATCCTCGCATTCGGGCTCTAAAGCCCGCCGCCTACGTCAACCCACGTTTAACTGAATACTGCCCAGAACTGACTGAGCGCGACGGCCGGCGCGAGTTCCGCGCGCAAGGTCAGCGGTCCCAGCTGCAGTCCCTGACAACCCGCAAGGCGCGCCGACGCGACTTCGTCACGCGACCAGCCGCCCTCCGGACCAATCAGCAGGAGGGCCGTGCGCGGCACAGTCGCGAACGCCGGAAGCGACACTCCCGGAAACGTCGGCTCGAGACAGATGAGCTTCACGTCGGCCGCCACCCGCAACACGTCGAGGAACGGCGCCGGCGCCCGGAGCTCCGGCAACGTGGCGCGGCCACACTGCTTGGCCGACGACACCGCCACCCGCCTCCACCGCGCGATCGCCTCGTCGCCCCGCGCCCGCTTCGGCACCACGCAATGCGTCGTGATCATCGGGACGATCGCCGCCACCCCGAGCGCGGTGGCATCGCGCACCACTTCATCCATCGCGTCGCCCTTGAGCAGCCCGATGGCCAGGATCACGCGCGTCGCCGGTTCGGGCACGGGCGTCCGTGCCTGCAGGATTGTGGCCGTCACGGCGCGCTTGGCCACCGAGGCAAGGCGCGCGTCCCATTCACAGCCGGCGCCGTCGAACACGACGATCGGATCGCCCGCCTCGAGCCGCAGCACCTGCATGACGTGGTGCGCTTCGTCGGCCGGCAGCGTCACCTCCGGCGGCTCGACATCGGGCACAAGCACACGCGGAGCGCTCATTACCGTGAATTGTAGGGCCATGAACGTTGTACGTGGGCGCCGGGACCTCTATACTGTCGCCGATGGTGTTTCGCGGGCAGACGCTCGGCAAGTACCGCATCCTCGAACCGCTCGGCAGCGGCGGATTCGGCACGGTGTACCTGGCCGAGGATACCTGGATCGACAAGCGCGTCGCGCTGAAGGTGCCGCATCGCCAGGGTCTCGACTTCGGCGAGTTGCTGCGCGAGCCGCGGCTGCTGGCCTCGCTCAACCATCCGAACATCGTCACGGTGATCACGGCGGAAAAACAGGACAACGTGTTCTTCATCGTCATGGAATACGTGCCGGGGGAAACCCTCGAGAACATCATCGGCGCCAAGGGCGGG
The DNA here is from genome assembly GCA_021824055.1 of Acidobacteriota bacterium. GTDB lineage: Bacteria > Acidobacteriota > Vicinamibacteria > Vicinamibacterales > SCN-69-37 > SCUN01. The sequence goes on along the minus strand of JAKALV010000003.1, from coordinate 12,027 downwards.
CTGGATCTGGCGACGTCGCTCGACTACACCTGCCAGATCTGCAACGCTGTCGAGCACGCGCACAAACAAGGTGTGCTTCACCGCGACCTCAGACCCGCCAATGTCTTCGTCAATGAGAAAGGCCTGCTCAAGGTCGGCGACTTCGGCACGTCGCGCATTCTGGAAGTGGCGGCGCACGGCACCACTGTCATCGGCAGTCCGCCGTATATGGCGCCGGAGCAATTCGAAGGCCGCGCCGTCTTTGCGTCGGACCTGTATTCGCTGGGCGTCACGATGTACCAGATGCTCACGGGCGGCCTGCCGTACGACACGCCGGCGCCGAGCGACCTGGATCGCCTTCGCCGCGGCGAGTTGGCGGCGCCCCTGCGCAGCCGCAACGCGTCGGTGCCGCAGATCATCGAGACCATCGTCATGCGCGCGATGGCCCCGGATGTGGCGTCACGCTATCAGCGGGCGGAAGATCTGCTCAACGACCTGCTGAATGCCCGGCGTGCATTGCCACGCCGAACGCCTGCCGATATTCCGTCGGTGTCCGCGCCCGGGTCTGCCGTGGCCTCACGACCGTCGCCACCGCCGCGCGCGCCCGCCGCTCGCACGCCGGCCATTCAGCGTTCACCGCGCACGCGCGAGTTGTCGGCGGGCCGGTTCTGTCTGCAGTGCCGCAAGCCGCTGCCCGCCAAGGCCACGCGCTGTCCGTTCTGCGGCGAGAAACAGTAGAAAGTCTGTAGCCGTACCTTTCCGGTACTGTTAACCTCGCCTGTATGGCCTTCTCTCGTAATGGCAAGGTATGGATGAATGGCAAGCTGGTCAATTGGGCTGACGCCACCATCCACGCGGCGTCTCACGTGATTCATTACGGCACGGGCGTCTTCGAAGGCGCGCGCTGTTACAAGACGCCGCAGGGCTCGGCGTGCTTCCGTCTCGATGCGCACATGCGGCGCCTCTACGACTCGGCGCGCATTTACCGGATGGACTACGGCAAGAGCCAGGATGCGTTGACGCAGGGCGTCATCGACACGATCAAGGCGAACGGCTTCGAGGCCTGCTACATCCGGCCGCTCATTTACCGCGGCTACAACACGCTCGGCGTGAACCCGCTCCCCTGCCCGATTGACGCCATGATTCTCGTCTGGGAATGGGACGCGTATCTCGGGCCGGAAGCGGTCGAGAAAGGCGTCGACGTCAAGATCAGTTCGTGGACGCGCAGCGCCCCCAACACGTTCCCGGCGATGGCCAAGTCGGTCGCCAACTACGCAAACTCCGGGCTCATCAAGATGGAAGCGGTCGCCGACGGGTACAGCGAGGGCATCGCGCTCGACGTGAGCGGCCAGCTCAGCGAAGGCAGCGGCCAGAACATCTTCCTGGTGCGCGACCAGATCCTCTACACGCCGCCGATCGCGGCCTCCGTGCTGCCCGGCATCACGCGCGACACGATCATCACGCTCGCGCACGACATGGGGCTCACGGTGAAGGAACAGGCGCTGCCGCGCGAGTTCTGCTACATCGCCGACGAGATGTTCTTCGCCGGCACGGCCGTCGAAGTGACGCCGATCAGGTCGGTCGACAAGATCAAGATCGGCGAAGGCAAGCGCGGCCCGATCACGGCCAGGATTCAGCAGGCGTTCTTCGACTGCGTGAACGGCAAGACGCCGGACAAACACGGCTGGCTCACGTATGTGAACACGCCCGTCGCGGCTCGGTAGTCCAGGGTCCAGGGTCCAGGGTCCAGAGTCCGGGGTCCGGGATCCCACGTTCGCAATCCGCGTGACATTCCTGCGCGATGCGCATTTTGCGCGCGCGATCCGCGCAGAAGTGTGGACAATGAACCGTGGCCGAACGCACCATGGACGCTGGACGCCGGACCCAGGACTCCGAACGACATGACCTTTGATGCCTTGCTCTCTTCCGCGGCCGCGGTTGGCGCGTCGGATATTCATCTGCGCGCCGGCCAGCCGCCGCTGTTGCGCCTGCACGGCGAGTTGAAACGGGTCAACGACGTCGGCGCGCTCAGCGCCGCCGATCTGGACGCCCTCGTGGCGCGCCTGCTCAGCCCCGCGCAACATGAACGGTTGAAGCGCGACCTGGAAGTGGACGTGGCCTGGCAGATCCCCGAGGTCGGGCGCTGCCGCGCCAGCGTCTTCCGGCAGCGCGGCAGCACCGGGCTCGCGCTGCGCCTGATCCCGGCAACCGTGCCGCCGCTCGAAACGCTGCGGCTGCCGGCGTCGGTGGCCGCGCTGTCGGAGGAATCGCGCGGTCTGGTCATCGTGACGGGCGCCACCGGCAGCGGCAAGAGCACGACGCTGGCGGCCCTCGTGGATCAAATCAACCGCACGCGCGCGGTGCATATCCTCACGATTGAAGACCCGATCGAATTCGTGCACACGGACGCGCGCGCCGTGATCAGCCAGCGCGAGATCGGGTTCGACACGCCGTCGTACGCGTCGGGCCTGAAGAGCGCGCTCCGGCAGGATCCAGATGTGATTCTGGTCGGCGAAATGCGGGACATCGAGACCATCGAGACGGCGCTGATCGCCGCGGAAACCGGTCACCTCGTGCTCTCCACGCTGCACACCCTCGACGCCGCGGAGACGATCACGCGGGTCATCTCGGTCTTTCCGCCGCACCATCAGGCGCAGGTGCGGCTGCAACTGGCCCGCGTGCTTCGGGCGGCCGTCTCGCAGCGCCTGCTGCCGCGCGCCGACGGCACGGGGCGCGCGCTGGCCGCCGAAGTGCTCATCAGCACGCCGTTCATCAAGGACGCCATCGCCGACCGCGACAAGGTCGCGTCGATCCCCACCGCGATCGCGTCCGGCGGATCGGAGTACGGCATGCAGACGTTTGACCAGTCCATCCTGGAGTTGTGCCAGCAGCAGATTGTGAGCGTGGACGAAGCCCTGCGATGGGTCACCAACGTTGACGAGTTCAAGATGCGGCTGCGCGGCATCACGCCGGGCAGCCGGGGTTAGTGTGCGGAGTGGCGGCGTGAGCGCGAAGGTGCGGGGCGCCGCGCTGGCCTTGCTCGGACGCCGCGACTACACGACGGCCGAATTGCGCCAGCGCCTGATCGATCGCGAGCATCCACCGGCTGACGTCGACGCCGTCGTCGCGGCTCTCGTCGAAGATCGCACGATCGATGATCGCCGCGTGGCCGCCGCGCACGTCCGGGTGTCCAGCCAGATCAAGGGCCGCGGGCGCCTGCGGATCCGCCAGGAACTGGCCGCGCGCGGCATCGACCGGCACCTCGCCGACGAGTTGATCGCCGACCTGCCGCCGGACGACGAAGCGGCCGCGATCGCGAAGTTCCTGTCGCGCAAACGATTCCCGGCCAGGCCCACCGCCGAAGAGCGTCGGAAGATCTTCCAGCAGCTGCTCCGCAAGGGCTTCACGTCTGAAGCGATCAGCAAGGCAGTACGGGCGAGCCGCAAGTAGCAGAAGGTGGCAAGTCGCAAGGCGCTCAACATGGAGGGCGATGGAGTTCCATGGAGCCGCACGCCGTCCAAGGGCGTCGTCCAAGAGCGCTCAACATGAAGGCATGAAGGTCTCGAGGGCCTGGTGGCCCGGCTTCGCCGGGCGAGCCGGGATGAGGACGAGCGGGAACGAGAGAGCGCGTGAGGTCGAGACGCTCTCTCGTTCCCGCTCGTCCTCATCCCGGCCGGCCGCCGGAGGCGGCCGCCAGGCCCTCGGTGTTTCAGCTCCATGGCTCTCCATGGGCCTTCATGGTGAAAGCTCTTGATCTGCCGACAAGCCTCACCGTGCCTGCCTAGTACAATGTCGTGGTCATGACCTCGTCTGAAATCCGGCTGTCGTTCCTGAAGTACTTTGAATCCCACGGCCACCGCATGGTGCCGTCGTCGTCGCTCGTACCGCATGAGGATCCGACCCTGCTGTTCACCAACGCGGGGATGAACCAGTTCAAGGACCTGTTTCTGGGCAAAGAGCGGCGCGACTACCGGCGGGCGACAACGGTGCAGAAGTGCATGCGCGTCAGCGGCAAGCACAACGACCTCGAGAACGTGGGCCCCTCGCTGCGCCATCACACGTTCTTCGAGATGCTGGGCAACTTCTCGTTCGGCGACTACTTCAAGAAGGACGCGATCCCGTTTGCCTGGGAACTCCTCACCAAAGTCTGGAAACTCGATCCCGAGAGGCTGTACCCGACGGTCTTCAAGGGCGAGGCCGGTATTCCGCGTGACGCCGAAGCCTTCGACATCTGGAAAGGCCTGGTCCCCGCGGCACGCATCACGGCACTCGGCTTGGCCGAAAACTTCTGGCAGATGGGCGAGACGGGCCCGTGCGGCCGCTGTTCGGAAATCCACTACTTCCGCGGCCACGAGATCCCCTGCGACGCGCCCGTGTGTCTGGGCGTCGAGTGCAGCTGCCAGCGCTACGTCGAAGTCTGGAACAACGTGTTCATGGAGTTCAACCGCGACGACCAGGGCACGCTGCATCCATTGCCCGCCCTCTCGGTGGACACCGGCATGGGCTTCGAGCGCATCGTCGCGGTGCTGCAGGGCAAGCTGTCCAACTACGACACTGACGTCTTCATGCCGCTCCTGACGGCCATCGGCGAACGCGCCGGCCGCACCTATGGCGCATTCGAGGGCGGCGGCGATCACCCGGATGTATCCATGCGCGTGATCGCCGACCATCTGCGAGCCATGACGTTCCTCATTGCCGACGGCGTCGAGCCGTCCAACGAATGGCGCGGCTATGTGTTGCGCAAGATCATGCGGCGCGCGATGCGCCACGGCAAGACACTCGGATTCACCGAGCCCGTGCTCTTCGAACTGGCCGACGTCGTTATTCGCGAAATGGGTGGCGCGTATCCCGAGCTCAGCGCCAATCGCGAAGCGATCGTACGCGCAATCAGGTCGGAAGAAGAACGCTTCGACATGGTGCTGACCACGGGCCTGCCCAGACTGGAGGACCTGATCGATCGTACGATTGCCGCCAGGGCCAGGACCGTGCCGGGCGACGAAGTGTTCAAGCTGTACGACTCGCTCGGCGTGCCGTTTGATTTCGCCGAGGACCTGGCCGGCCAGCGCGGCCTCACGATCGATCGTGTGTCCTACGATGCGGCCATGAACGCGCAACGGGCGCGCGCGCGGGCGTCGGCGAAGTTCAAGGTCGACGGCTCGGCCTTTGTGAAGGACTTCGACGAGACATTCGTCGGGTACGACGCCACGACCCACGCGGGATCCCGCGTCCTGCACCTGGTGGACGAGAAATTGTCGCCGGTCGCCGCCCTCTCCAAGGGCCAGCGTGGCGGCGTGGTGCTCGACGTGACGCCGTTCTATGTCGAGTCCGGCGGGCAGGTGTCCGACGAAGGCACGCTCGTGTCCCCGCACGCGCGGGCGCTCGTGCTGGACGTGTCGAAGAAGTTCAGCAGATCGCGCGTGCACTTCGTCGAGATCGAAGACGGCACGCTGTCCGTGGGGGACATCGTCACGGCCGCCGTGGACGCCGAGCGGCGTGACGCCACCCGGCGCAACCACACGGCAACCCACCTGCTGCATGCCGCGCTGCGCAGGACGCTCGGCACGCACGTGCGCCAGAAGGGTTCCCTTGTGGCGCCCGACCGCTTGCGCTTCGACTTCGCGCACGATGCCGCGGTCGGCCACGACGAGAAGCAGCAGATCGAACGGATCGTCAACGCGGAGATCTTTCGCAACGTCACTGTGACGACGACGGAGAAGAACACTGAGGAGGCGATGAAGTCCGGCGCCATGGCCCTCTTCGGCGAGAAATACGGCGACCGCGTGCGCGTGGTCAGCGTCGAGGGCTTCTCGACCGAGCTGTGCGGCGGCACGCACGTGGGCGCCACCGGCGACATCGGACCCTTTGTCATCACCGAGGAAGCCGGCGTGGCGGCCGGCATCCGCCGCATCGAGGCGCTGACGGGCGCCGGCGCGGTCGCCTACATCCAGGCCCAGCGTGACACGCTCGGCCGGACGCTGGAGGCGCTCAACGTGCCGGCGGAGCACGCGGCCGAGGCCATCGCGAAGCTGCAGAGCGAGGCCCGGAAGCTCGCGCGCGAGAACGAGCAGCTCAAGATGACGCTGGCGCTGGGCGGCAACGCCAAGGGCGGCGGCGACGATGACGTGGTGACGATGGGCGATGCGAAGTTCGTGGCGCGGCGCGTCAGCGGACTTGAAAAGAACGCGCTGCGCGGCCTGGCGGATTCGCTTCGAGACCGCCTCCAGCGAGGCGTTGTGGTCATCGCCGCGGAGACTGACGGCAAGGTGTCGCTGCTCGTATCGGTCACGAAGGACCTGACGGATCGTGTCAAAGCTGGCGCGCTTGTGAAGGAACTGGCGCCGATCGTCGGCGGTGGCGGTGGCGGCCGTCCGGATTTCGCGGAAGCCGGCGGCAAGGACGCGTCAAAGATCGAGGAATTGCTGGCGAAGGCCCGCGAACTCCTCGCCGCTGCGCTGCGGTAGCGCGGCTATCGCTTCCCGAGCAGCACCACGGCCAGCGCGGCGGCGCATAGCCCCGCGATCTGACGGGTCGACGCGCCTGATCGCAGCAATACGGCGGCCGGCACCGCGACCTGCACCACCAGCATCACAAGAAACATGTTCGCCACCTCGGCAACGGTGGTGGTGGCGAGCATGCGATTGAAGCTGATGCTGCCTATCGCGGAAATCGCGCACGCGATGGCCGCCACGCGCAGCTGGCTGCCGCTGATCCCCGACCAGTTTCCGAAGAAGGCGGCCGGCAACGCGAAGAGCAGCGAGCCGGCGAGAAAGACGATCACGGTCACGTAGGGGTCGAGGCGCACGCGGTTCATGACCAGAGGCCACAGTCCAAAACAAATGCCGGCTACCGCACTGAGGAGAACTCGCTCGTTCATCCGTCGAGATTACCGCATGACGGCGCCGGTCGCGGGCGCAGCGCGCCACCGGCGTCAGCGATTCGTATTGCACCAAAGAATGGTCGTACACGAAGCGCATGAACGCCGCCCGCCGTCGTCGCCGGGCTGCTCACCGGGCGCGGCCATTGGTTTGGTTGAGAGGGCCTTGTCGAGGTCCCACACTCCATTCAGGCGAACCGGAGCGGGCTGTGATGGCGTCTGAGCGGCTTGCGCCGCCGGAAGAATGAGAGCAAAAACGAGAGGAAGGATGCCCCACTGCCCCATTGCCTGACTATCGATACGTCGTCGCCGGCGCGCCAAACGGCTCTGTCGGCGCGGCTGCCGTATTGTTCATCCACACGGTCCCCGACGCGTTGATCGCAAAGGAGCGTGATCCGCTCGTCCCAAAGGTCTGGGGCACGGCGGTCGCGTAGTAGTTGCTCTGCGTGACGGTGCCGTTGCAGTCGTTTGCGCCGGCGCTGGCCCCGGCTCCGGGGCCCATCGTGAAGTTGTAGCCGGCTTTGAAGGGCGTCGGCGACATGGTGAGATCCGCCGAGAGATACGCCTCGGTGGTCCCTGGCGACGGGACGCCCAGGGTGGGCAACGAAGCCGCATAACCGCCACCGCCGCACGAGACCGAATACATGACCTGGGCTTTTGAAATGGCCAGCAGCGACGTGGCCGCCGACACCTCGTTGCCCGTCTGGCGCGAGCGCAGCAGGTTCGGCACGGCCACCGCGGCGATGATGCTGATGATGGCGACGACGATCAGGAGCTCGATGAGCGTGAAACCGCGCTGGGCGGACTGAGACCTACGTGGTGACTGGGGAGTCATGGCACCTCTTTAGACCGCGGATTTCGCCCGGCGGCCTGAGGAAAACTTTACCTCGGAATGCGCTCCGGTCGCTGTGCCGCCTGGAAGGCGAATCCCGCCAGCACGACAGCCGTCTGCTTCAGATCGGCCACGTTCACATACTCGGCCGTGTCCACGTTCGTGTGGTGCAGGCGCGTATCGTAGGCGGTATAGTCCTGGATCGCATTGAACGCCGGGATGCCGACCGCCCTGAAGCTCAGGTGGTCGGTGTTGCCGATTCCCGGCAGCACGTTCTGGCGCGCCCCCAGGTCCTTGAAGGGCGTCAGCCACGCGTCGAAGATCGCCTTGGCAGCCGCATTGCCCTCGCAGTACCAGCCGTAGATCGGCCCCGTGCCCGGATCGATATTGAAGTACGCGCTGACCTGCTCGCGGTCGGCCGCGTGCATGTCGCCGGCGAGGTGGTCGTCCACGTAGTGTTTCGATCCGTACAAACCCTCTTCCTCGCCGCTCCAGAGCGCGAGACGCAACGTGCGTTTGGGCTGCAGTCTTGTCGCTTTCAGAATTCGGAACGCCTCCATGACACCGGCGGCCCCGTCCGCGTTGTCGGTCGCGCCGGTCGCCGTGTGCCACGAATCAAGATGGGCGCCCAGGATGACCACGTCGTTCTTCAGCACCGGATCGGTGCCGGGAATCTCGGCGACGACGTTGTATGAATTGCGGTCGGCCTCGTAGAACTTCGCTTGAACGTTGACGCGCAGCGTGACCGGCACGCCCTGGGCCAGCAGGCGCGCCACGATGTTGTAGTGCTCGGCCATGAGCACGATGGCCGGCTGGGTCGCGGCGGGCGTCTCGCGCCCGGCCTGCACGAACACTGTGCCCTGCATGCCACGGCTCGGCTTGATCAGGACAGCGGCGGCAGAGGCGGGGTTGGGAACCGGACTACCGGCGGAGTCCCCCGAACCACGCCCAGCGCCCCCTGAACGAGGAGCGGCCGCAGCCGAACCTCGCGCGGCAGGAGCCGAACCTGGTTCTCGCGGCGCAGGGGGCGCGCCGATGCGGGCGCCCTGAACGAGCTCCGGCTGTTCCCGATCCTTGTCAATGAACGCCGTCACGACGCCCTGCTGCAGCAGCGCCGCGCCCTTGATCGGCAGCGCCGCGACTTCCTCAGGCGTCTTGCCTGCGGTGGACACCGCCGGAATCACGATTTCCCCTGGCGTCGACGGGGTCCAGGCCTCGGCGAACCCGGTGAGCGGCATGTAGCGCGGCTCCACCATTTCGATGGTGAGCTTCTGCAGCTCCCACCCCCGACCGAATTCCCACGCCTCGAGATGCGCGTTCGAGATGCCCCATTTCGTGAGCGTGTCGCGGGCCCATTCCGCCGCGCGCTTGTGAGCCGGCGATCCGGTCAGGCGCGGGCCGATAGTGTTGGCGAACATGTCGAACGGCTCGGTCACCTTCGATCGGTTCAGGCCCTCGTCGCGGATCTTCGCGATCGCCGCCGAATCCACGGGCTCCTGCTGCGCCCACGCGCCAACGCCCATCCCGACGGCCAAGAGAACCGTGAAGACGGTAGGTTTGCTATTTCGTCCAGATGCCATTGAATAGCAGTTTAAACGTGCCGTGCGGCTGCGCGCGCTGCAGAATCTCCGCGCCAAACAGCAGCACCCGCCCCTGCCCCACCTTCGCGTCGACGCCGATCACGCCGCCGTCCAGATACGCCTGCCCCCAGGACCATCCGCTCCTGAGCGGCGTCTTCGAATCGAACCAGGCGATCGGCTTCACGCCTCTCGCGGCCGCATCGGGCCCGAGCGTCCACACCGGACTGTTGTCGAAGAACACATCGGTGTGTTCCTGCATGCCGTACGCAAACGGGCTCGTCGTGTCGACGCGCGCGCGCAACACCGAGCCGGGCGTGTAGAACTTCGTCTGCGGCAACGGCTGGCCGTTCTCGACGAGGTGGTTCTCCATCGGCAGGGCGAGATAGGCGCCGAGGTTCGTCGCCGATGACCCGATGGCGATGATCGTGCCGCCGGCCTCCGCGAACGTCTTCAGCGCGGCCATCGTGGTGGCCGAGATCGATCCTTGCTGATTCACGTACTCCGCCGGAACCGGCAGGATGGTGCCCACGGCCCCGCCGCCAGCGCCACTGCGTCCGGCGCGGCCCAGGCCTCCCGCGGGAATCGCGCCGCCGACAAAGACCAGCACGTCATACTTCGCGTTGAGATTACCCGCATCGAGTTGCGGCGCGAACACGCGATCGAACGTGAAATCGAACTGCTCGAGAATCCAGCGGGCCCACCCGGCATCGATCGAACCGCCGTACTGATCCCACAGTCCGATGCGCGGCGTCCGCGTCGGCACGAGGCCATCGGGCATCGCCGTCAACGCGCGCGCGCTGATCCCGGTCCTCTGCGCCAGGCCGGCGAGCACCGGCTCGGCGCCCGCCTCGGCCCAGAACGTGCCGGTCGGCCACGTCCGGCCGTCGATCACCATCGGCGCCGACGTCATCGCGATCTGCCTCCCCGCGAGCGCGTTGAGCGCGCGGAACGAATCGAGCACGTCGTGGCTCAGGAGATAACCACCCGCACCGGCCGGCCGGACAACGCCGGGCGTCGGCGTGATGTTCCAGTCCTTCACCACCTCGAGCGACGCATCCTTCACCGTGTCGAAGACCCGTTCGAACTCGACGCCCATCTGAAAGGCGAGCGTCCAGCCGGCGTTGTCGTATGGGCGCGTGGGCGGCGCGCCGGGATACGCGAAGTTGTCGGGGTGATCCTGCGGCTCGAACATGTCGATGACGTGCGGACGGAACGCCTGGTTCGTGTTCACCACAAACGATCCGGCCGGATAGGTCGTGCCGGCGAACGTGAAGGCGCGTGTCGCGCGCTCGACGGTAATGCCGGTCTCGAGCAGCGCGTCGATAAATGTGTTCGCCGTCAGGAAGTCGCGCTGACTCGACGGAATGATGAACGCGCGCGGATCGCGATCCTCGGGTCTGTGCATCGCGGCCCAGACCTCCGCATCCTGCTCGGGCGTGCTGCCGCCGCGGCCGCCGGCCGCGCCCCCGGCCGGACCGGCCAGGCCGGCCGCCGTCGCGATCGCCTGCAACCGGTGCGGCCGCGGCGTCCAGTAATCCTCCGAGCCGCGCTCGATCGAGTTCCTGCCCATCCGGTAGATGTTGTAGAGAAAGTTCTCACGCATCTTCGACGCGATGTCGAGCACGCCGCGGTTGGTCGCCACCGAGTAGTCGATCGACTGCCGGAAGTGCCACAGCGCGGCGGGCGTGGTCGGCGGCGCTGGAAAGGTCAGATCGCTCGACGGCAACTGCCGATCCATCACGAGCGGCACGCGCTGCGGCGTGGGGCTGCCGATCATTTCCGTCAGAATCGCGATGATGTTGTGAAACGCGGCGGTGTTGCGCAGCCCGCCGTTCCACCATCCGTCGTACGGACCGCCGCTACGCATCGTGGCGCCCGGCTTCCCTTCCGCCGCGAGGCGCGTGTGCAGCGCGAGCCCGACCGTCTGAATACCCAGCACGAGCAGCGGATCCTGGTTGTAGTTGAACGGGTCGCGCAGCGGCGGCGACCACAGCACCGTGCCCGCGGGACCGCTCTGGTGGTGGTTGTAGAGAATCTGCGGGAACCACTCGCGGTAGAGCACGCGATTCATGTTCTCGGTTTCCGCCTGCGTCGACCCGAAGAAGTCGCGGTTGTTGTCGTGGCCGATGTACTTCTGATACAGCTTCGGCAGGCCGGCCAGCGTACGCTGCTCGGGCACCGGATTGCGCATGTACCAATCGGCCGTCAGATCGTTGCCGTCCGGATTGGCGTGCACGAAGAGGATGATGCAGTCCTGCAGAATCCTCGTCGTCTCGTCATCATTCCGGGTGACGAACTGATAGACCATCTCACCGAGCTGCTGCGCGCCGAGCACTTCGGTCGCGTGCAGGCCGCCGTCGATCCACACGACCGTCTTGCCCTCTTTGGCCAGCAGTCGCGCCTGCGCCTCGGTCAATACCACGCCGTCGGGCCCGCGAGCGTGCGCCAGCTCTTGCGAGATTTCCTTGTAGCGCGCCAGCTTCTTCTGATTCTCCGGCGACGTCACGATCGCCATGAGCTGGGTGCGTCCCTCGGCCGTCTTGCCGATGTCCTCGAGGACGATCCGGTTGGACTCTTTCGCGAGCTTCTTCCAGTAGGCGGAGATCTGCTGATAGTTGGCGAGAAAGTAGTCGTCGCCGAAGTTGTGGCCGAACTCCTCCTTCGGCGTGGTGATGCGGGCCACCGCCGGTCGTGGCGCGGTCCGAACGGCCGGCGGCGCAGGCTTCTGCGCCACCTGCGCCATTGACCCGGCCGACGCGAGC
>JAKALV010000159.1 GCA_021824055.1 Acidobacteriota bacterium | reverse complement strand
GAAGCGTCATTCAGAAGCCTCTATTCTCCAGCGATTCGCTAAGCCTGCTGGTAGGAACAACCTTTGTTTGTCCGGCTAACAAGTATTGGACCTGCAAGACCGTCGTAACATGGCTGACGAATTCCGCTTGGCCTAATTCCTGACGCAGGGCGCGAGCGCAGTAAGTGCAAGTCCCCAACCGGCCAGAGGTTACACCGGTCGCTGGCGTCAGCGCCTCGAGAATTGGGCCGTCGTAATGGTCAGCCCTTCGTTTACGGATGCCGTCAGCCCAATGCGGGCACGGCCTAACCGACGCCACCGCGCAGCTTGAGTCGAGTGGTTGAGCGTGCTTTCGCGAAGATGGATCGAAGCTCGACCGCTTCCCTTTGAAGGGCCGCGAGATCTGGCCCCGGCTCGGTAACCAGTCCGCGAACCAGATCCAGCCAATAGCAGGTCTCGTCGATTTCCTCGTTCACAACCTGCAGTTTTGCCGCGAATTCCTTGAGCGATCTCGCGCGACGCATCGCCCGGTGATTGGCTCCAACGCTGGTGGCCGCTCGAGCCAGTTGACGACTGATGTCCCAGAGTTGGCGGTCCGCGCTCAGTCGTCGAGTCAACAGGACGGTATCGATCGCGAACTGCTTCGACCGCTGCTCAATTGAATCGGCCGTGAAAGGCACGCTTCGAGCAGGAGCAATCCAGATGCCAGCCGGCGCGCACGAAATGCCGCGTAAGCGCTTCAAACGCTGGCCCAGCACGGGTCACAACTACCCGCCGCCCAACCAAACCCGCATTGCCCTCGTGCCTACCTACCCAACTGCTGAACCTCCGGAACTGCCGCACTGCTGAACCGCCCGAACTGCCGCACTGCGGAACCGCCCGAACTGCCGCACTGCGGAACCGCCCGAACTGCCGCACTGCGGAACTGCCCGAACTGCCGCACTGCGGAACTGCCCGAACTGCCGCACTGCGGAACTGCCCGAACTGCCGCACTGCCTAACTGCCCCACTGCCTCACTGCCTAACTACTTGGCAAGTCCCAGCAGTGTCGTAATGTTCCCCCCGAAGATCTTGGCTTTGTCCGCGTCGCTGATCGGCAGTCCGTTGATCGCCTCGATCATGAGCGGAATGCTGCCGATCATGTGCGGGTAGTCGCTGCCGGCCACAATGTGATCCACGCCGGCGAACTCGATCGCCAGCTTCAGCGCGCCTTGATTGAAGTTGACCGTGTCGTAGTAGAACTGCGTCTTGAGATACTCGGTCGGTGGACGATCGATGTGCTGCCGGCACTCCTTGAACGCGCGGTAGCCGCGGTCGAGCCGTTCGGCCAGGTACGGAATCGTGCCGCCGAGGTGGCCGAGGATCCAGCGGATCCTCGGAAACCGCCGCGCCACGCCGCTGAACACGAGCTTGCCGGCCGCCAGCGTGGTGTCGAACAGGAACCCGTTGAGCGGCATGAGCCAGTATTCGGTCATCGCCTCAACGCCCACCGGTGACGTGGGATGGATCATCAGCGCCGCGCCGCGATCGTTGGCCGCTTCGTACAGCGGCCAGAACCGCTCATCGTCGAGACCCATGCCGTTGATGTTGCTGAAGAGCATGGCGCCCGACAGGCCCAGCGTGCCGACCGCGCGCTCGAATTCCTTGACGGATGCCGCCGGGTCGCACAGCGGCAACGTGGCCAATGCCGCGAACCGATGACCGCGTTCGGCGACCACCTTCGCGTACGCGTCGTTGACGATCTTCGCGAGCGTCACCGCAACCTTGGGCGTCTCCACATGCGTGCCGGGGGTCGTGAACGACACCACCTGGTGATAGTCGCCGTACTGCTCGAGCACGGTTTCGCGATACGCGATGTCACGATGGCCCGGCACCATGACGTTGTAGTCGCCCGGGTAGTGCACCACGGGATTTCTGTCCGCGTCGTACGTGATCTTGAGGGAGCTGCCCACGCGCGTCAGCGCGTCGAGGTATTCGGGCGGGTAGTAGTGATTGTGGATGTCGATGATCTTCATGTGTCTCCGGGAGGACGATCCAGCGTCGCCGGTCTCGCGCGCCGCGCCCACGCAAGATACACCGGAAGGCCGAGCAGCACGAAACCGAGACCGAGCGCGCTGTCGAGCGGCTGCGACTGAATCTGAATGGCCACCACGGCGAATGCGGCGGCGGTGAATGCGAGCGGCACGAGCGGATAGCCCGGCACGCGCACAGCCGGCCGATAATCGGCGCGACGCCGCAGCACGATGAGGCCGATCGCCAGCAGCCCGAAAAAGATCCACTCCGTGTAGACGACCCGCGAGAACAGCGCGCGATAGGAGTTGGTGAGCGCGAGCGCCGCCGCCCACAGGCCCTGCAGCACGATGGCCCGATGCGGCGTCTGAAAGCGCGGATGGACCGCGCCCAGTGACCGGAAGAGCACGCCGTCGTGCGCCATGGAAAAGTACACGCGCGGGCCCGCGAGGATGATGCCGTTCAGCGCGCCCATTGTGGACAACAACACCAGCCCGGCGACGGCTTTCGCCGCGCCGGCGCCGAGGAGCGTCTGTGCGAGGTCCGCGGCGATGCGCGACGAGGCGCGGACGACATCGAGCGGCAGCACGCGCAGGTACACGGCGTTGAGTCCCGCATAGCAGGCGGTCACGATCAATGTGCCGGCGACGAGCGCACGCGGAATCGTGCGAATGGGATCGCGTGTCTCACCGGCCGAATACGTCACCATGTGCCAGCCGCCGAACGCGAAGAGGCCGGCGCCCACGGCCATCACAAACGAGAAGGTGCTGATGCCATCGTGCGCCGGCGCCGCCGGCCATCCGCCGGCGGGGGCCAGCCACCAGCCCAGCGCGACGACTGCGGCGATCGCCGCCAGCTTGACCGCCGTCAGTACTGTTTGCACGCGGCCTCCGTGCGCCACGCCCCGGTAATTGACCGCCGATAGCGCGAGGACGATGCCCGCCGCCGCCGCGCGCTGACCCGTGTCGCCGAGCGGCACGAACACCGCGAGGTATCGCGCGAAGACCACCGCAATCGCCGCGAGGATGCCCGAGTGCATCGTCCAGAACATCGCCCAGCCCCAGAGAAATCCCACGGCGGGACCGAACGCGGCCGTGAGGAAGATGTAGACGCCACCGGTGCTGGGAAAGGCCGACGCGAGCTCCGCGCAGACCAGGGCGCCGCAGATCGTGAGCGCGCCGGCAACGAGCCAGGCCGCCGTGATGGCCGGCGCCGACGGCAGGAGCCGCGTAATTTCGGAGGGCTGCGCGAAGATCGACGCGCCGATGATGATGCCGGCCACAAGCGCCGTGGCCTGCGGCAGTCCGAGCGCGCGGCGAAGCACGGGCGGCGTCATGCGCGCCGAGCTTACGTCAGTTCACGGCGAACTCGTAACAGCCGGGCGTGACGAGCAGGTGACCGTCTCTGGCAAAGAACAGGCTGCCGGGCGAGATGACGCCGGCCCCGCGAAATTGCACCGTCCTGACCTTGTTGCCGGCCGCGTCGTAGACGTACGTAAATGGCACCGCGAGCGAGATCCAGATCCGGCCCCGGCCGTCGACGGCGGCCGTGCGGACGGTGCTCGTGACGTTGGGAAACTCGCGCGCCTCCACGCGTCGCGTGGGCCACTCGGTCGGCAGCGACTGGATCGTGCCGTCGAGTTCCGGGCCTTCGATGTGCCGCTCGAACAGCAGCGCGCCGTCCGGCGTGTACTTGCGAAACATCGGTATGCCGGCCGTGAAGACGAAATAGAGGCTGCCGTCGGGCGCCACCAGTGGCATCCCGGCGTTGAGCGCCTGGTGCAGGCGCGCGTCACGTTCGTGTCCGGTGGCGCGCAATTGATCGATCTGTTGCGTGATCCGTCCGTCGGCGCTGAACCGGCTCAGCAGCGCCACGCCGTCCGGCACCTGCGCCAGCACGTCGCGGCCCATGGTGGTCGCGATCGGGCCGAGACCGCTCAGGATCGACGTGTCGATGCTGAGGCGCGGCGCGTCGCCGGCCGCCGGCCACCGTCGAAACACCGAGAGCGGCGTGCCGTTGTCGTAGAACGTCTGCACGCGTTGGTAGTTGCCCGGGTTGTCGAGGATGGAAAACGTCCGATCCGGGGCGAGGACGAAGGCCTCGGGCTGGAGGATCTCGCCGTCGGAGGGACCGATCTGGATCAGTTTCGTGAGTGCCGTCTTCTTCGCGTCAACGCTGAAGACCGCTTGCGCGCGCCGGTCGAACACGAGGTAACGACCGTCCGCGGTTTCCACGAACGCCGCGGCCTCGCGGAATCGACCCACCAACTGCGGCGGCAGGCCGCCGATGGGCGAGAGCACGTCCACGGCCGTTCGAGCC
Organism: Acidobacteriota bacterium; assembly: GCA_021824055.1. Lineage (GTDB taxonomy): Bacteria > Acidobacteriota > Vicinamibacteria > Vicinamibacterales > SCN-69-37 > SCUN01. The sequence continues at coordinate 3,305 of JAKALV010000159.1, read as the reverse complement.
GGAACAGCGGTTGTGGTGAGTGCCACCAGAACCAGCCCCAAGGTCTTAAGGACCTTGGACCTTGGACCCTGGACTTTGGACTTCCTAATACCGAGCCGTATCCAGAATGGCTTCCAGGACATTCGCCGAGCCGGGCAGGATCACTTCCTCGAGATCCGGACAGTACGCCACCGGCGCATCCAGGGCCGCCACGCGACGGATGGGGGCGTCGAGGTACTCGAACAGATCGCCCGCCACGCGCGCCGCGAGCTCAGCGCCGAAGCCGCACGTGAGCTGGTCCTCATGCGCGATCACGAGGCGATTCGTCTGTTTCACCGCGTCCGCGATGGCGTCCATGTCGAACGGCATGATCGAGCGCAGGTCGATGACCTTGACGCTGACGCCTTCTTTTTCCGCCTGCTGCGCGGCCAGCAGCGAGCGCTGCACGAGCGCACCCCAGGTGACCACCGTGACATCGGTGCCGTCACGCTTCGTCGCGGCCTTCCCGAACGGAATCATGTAGTCGGGGCCCGTGTACTCGCCCTTGTTGTACGTCTGGCGGTACAGGTGCTTGTGCTCGAGGAACATCACCGGATCGTCACAGCGGATCGCGGTGCGCAGCAGGCCCGCCGCGTCCTGCGCGTTCGACGGATAGACGATGCGGATGCCCGGACAGTGCGCGAAGATGCTTTCGCCCGACTGGCTGTGGTACGGCGCGCCGCCGCGCAGGTAGCCGCCGATCGCGGTGCGCACGACCATCGGGCACGAGAAGTCGTTGTTCGAGCGGTACCGCAGCATCGACATCTCGTCGCGCAACTGCATCATCGCGGGCCAGATGTAGTCGAAGAACTGAATCTCGACGACGGGCTTGATGCCGCGCGTGGCCATGCCGACCGCGCGGCCGATGATGTTCGCTTCGGCGAGCGGCGAGTTGAACACGCGGTCGCCGCCGTACGTCCGCTGCAGGCCGTGCGTCACCTTGAACACGCCGCCCTTGCCCTTCACTTCCTCGAGCGCGTCTTCCCGCGTGGCATCCGCCACGTCCTCGCCGAAGACGACAATGCGCGGCGTGCGCGCCATCTCGTCCTTCATCGTGCGGTTGATCGCCGCCACCATCGTGTCGGCCTTGCCCTGGGGCTCGGCCGGGGTGTCGAACGCCGCCGATGTGGGATCGACGTCGGGCGAGTACACGTAAAGCATCGCCGTGTCTTTGGCCGGCTTGGCCGCCGTGAGCGCGCGGTCGGCGGCTTCATTGATCTCCTTGTCGACGTCGGCCGCGATCGCGGCGAGGTCGGCGTCGGTCACGAGGCCCTCGGCCTTCATCCGGACGGCCAGCTTGGCGATCGGGTCGCGCTTGGCTTCGCGGTCCCGCTCCGCCGGCGTCTTGTACAGCTTCTCGTCGTCGGACAACGAATGCGAGTACGGGCGCACGACTTTGGCGTGCACGAGCGCGGGCCCCTTGCGTTCGCGGCAGTAGGTGACGGCCTCCTGCATCGCGGCGTAGCTCTCGGCCACGTCGGTGCCGTCGCAGCGCACGACTTTCAGTCCCGGGAACGCGGCGACCACGGTCGAGATTTCGCCGCCGGGGGTCTGCACCTCAACGGGCACGGAGATCGCGTAGCCGTTGTCTTCCACGAGGAAGACGACGGGTAGTTTGCGGACGCACGCGGTGTTCAGCGCTTCCCAGAATTCGCCTTCGCTGGAGGTGCCGTCGCCGATGGACGCGTAGACCACCTCGTCCTTCGTGAACGCCCGATCCGCGCCCTGCATCGCGGTCACGCGGTCGTACAGCGCGCCGGCCTCGGCGCATCCCACCGCCTGCAGGCACTGCGTGCCCGTGGGGCTCGACTGCGACACGATGTTCAGCTTCTTGTGGCCCCAGTGCGACGGCATCTGCCGCCCGCCGCTGTTCGGATCGTCGGCCGCGCCCACGCCGCTCAGGAACATCTCATAAGGCGACATGCCGAGTTGCAGGCACAGCGCGCGATCGCGGTAGTAGGGGTAGAACCAGTCGGAGCCGGCCTTCAGCACGAGGCCCGCCGCGACCAGGATCGCCTCGTGGCCGGCGCCGCTGATCTGAAAGAAGATCAGGCTCTGATTCTTGAGCTGGATTTCCTTGTCGTCGATCCGGCGCGACAAGAGCATCGTCCGGTAGATGGCCCGCAGGTCGAGTTTCGGCCCTGCGGCCGGAGCTGTGGTGCGCTGCATGTTGACGGAATTATACTGCCAACACTCGGCATGACTCGACGCGCCACGCTCACCCGCTGGGACGAACTCGCCCAGGAAAAGCTGACCGAGATGGTCTCGCGAAAGATGATCTCCGGCGCGCGCCAGACCGTGGCGCAGGTGTGGTTCAAGAAAGGCGCGCTCGTCGCCCGACACGCGCATGACAGCGAACAGGTCACCTGTGTGCTGGATGGCGCCCTGCGCTGCACGATCGACGGCGAAGATCTGGTCGTCCGGGCCGGCGAGGTCATGGTGATTCCGTCCGGCGTGCCGCACCAGATCGAAGTGCTGGACGACGCGCTGCTGATCGACACGTTCAGCCCGGCGCGAACCGACTGGCTTTAGTGCACGTTCCAGCCGCCGCCCGGGCCGCGCTTGCCCCCGTCGTGCACCTGGAACTTCCGCTTGAGGCGCGCGAAGCGCCAGCGCGTGATGGCCGACTGCAGCGAGAAGCGCAGGCTGCGCGGGCCCTTCAGGTACAGATACCCGACGACCAGGCCGCCCAGGTGCGCGAAGTGCGCCACCGTGCCGCCGCCCGAGCCCAGGCCTGAAAAGAACGCCAGCGCGCCGAAGATCAGCACCGCATAGCGCGCCTGCACGGGAAAGAGAAAGAACAGGAGGATCTCGCGCGTGGGGAAGAGCACCGCCCACGCCATCAGCACGCCGTAACAGGCGCCCGACGCGCCGATCGTTGACGCCACGTACATCTGGTGAGCCGCATCGAAGGGCAGCAGCGACACGGCGAGCACGGTGAATCCCGCGCCGAGAGCGCACACGAAATAGAACTTCGTGAAGGCCGCGGCGCCCCATCGGTTCTCCAACTCCACGCCGAACATCCAGACGATCAGCATGTTGAAGAGGACGTGCATGATGTCGGCGTGCACGAACGCGTACGTGACGAGCTGCCAGACCCAGCCGCGCGTGACGAGCAGTTCCGGCACCAGCCCGAAGTACTGCTGCATCAGCACCGGCGCGAAGAACGACGGCACGAACAGCGCGATGTTGGCGATGATGATCGCGCGGACGGCCGGGCCGATCGGCCCCGGGCCGAACTGGATGGATGTGCCTGCGGGCGCGTATCGGCTCACGGAGGGATGCTA
>JAKALV010000158.1 GCA_021824055.1 Acidobacteriota bacterium | reverse complement strand
TCTCGATGGGACGTTGACCGGCGACGCCATCGATACCAAGGGCGGCTCGTTCTTCGGCAGTCATCAGGGGCCGTGGTACACCGTCGGCTACAAGATGGCCGTGATCGTCGAGAAACGCTTCGGGCGGCCGGCGCTCATCCGGACGATGCTGGACTATCGGTGCTTGCCCGCGCTGTACAACCGAGCCGCGCGCGAGCAAAACGCCGCCGGTCGCGCGCAGCTCCCGTTGTGGTCGGAGACGGTGCTCTCGCAGGTCCAGGCGGGCGCCTGCGGCGTGTCGTAGTGGGCGGGGCCGGGCGGCTCACGCCGACGGCGACACCAACTCGACCAAGCGCGCGGCGCCCGCCGAGCGCGCCAGACGACCGTCGCAGGTCAGTACAACGGTATCGAGTGCCTCCGCCAGCGCGACATACGCGGCATCGTACGCGCTGAGATTCTGCCGCCGCGCCCAGATCCGGTCGAGCAGGGGCTCGTGCGCGTGGCGCTGCAAATCCAGGGCACGAAGGTTTTCCAGCGCGGCCGCGCCGGTCGCGGCGTCGAATTCGCCGGCGCGCACATAGCGTCGCAGGGCCTGCGCGACTTCGACGTCCACCAGGTGGGGCACGTGCAGGCCGATCGACGGGTCCGCGACGCGATTGGCGATTGCCCGGCCGGCCGGCGTTCCCAGAAGGAGTTCCAGGACCGCGGACGCATCAAGAACGATCACCGCGCGTCCCGTTCCGCCCGGACCACATCCGCGGGACGCCGCGTCAGACGCCGGGCCGGCTGCCCGCGCAGCCGGCCGAGGATCTCGTCACGCGTCGGACGATCGAGCGCCTTCTTGATCTCACGCAAGATGTAGTCGGACATCGACATGCCTTCCATCGCTGCTCTGGCCTTTAGTTGGCGATGAAATTCCACCGGCACGTTGCGGATTTGCACCATGGTCGTTGGCATGAAACTAGACTAGTTTCATCGCTTTCTCATGTCAACGCGAGATGGCCGACATGGCGGCCGCGATGCCGGTGATACCGTGACGCCAGGAATGCGAGTGGCTTGATGCGCGAGTGGATCGTCGAAAGCGCGGACGCGGGGATGCGGCTGGACCAGTGGCTGGCCGGCCGCACGGATGCGGGTTCCCGCCGTCGGGCGTCCGAGTGGCTCGCGCGCGGCAAAGTCTTCGTGGGCGGCGAACCGGTCGACGCCGCGGCCGGCGCGCACAAGCTGGTCGCCGGCGAGCGCGTCGGCGTGTGGGTGGATCGACCGGGCTCATCGAAGGCGGCCGATCGCGCGGTGCACCCGGTACGGCACCTGCTGCGGGTGCTTCACGAAGACGAGTCCATCGTGGTCGTCGACAAGCCGGTCGGCCTGCTCGTGGAGCCGCTCCCCGACCGTGCCGGCGAAGAGCCGACGCTTTTCGACCTGCTGGCGGATCACTACCGGCATGCGCCGCGCGCGCGGTCGTACGTGGTGCATCGCATCGACCGCGACACGAGCGGGCTCGTGTTGTTCGCGCGAACGCCGGCGGCGCGCGATCTGTTGAAGGCGCAGTTCGAAGAACGCACGCCGGAGCGCGTCTACCTGGCCGTCGTGCTCGGGCGGCCCTCGCCCCCGCGTGGAACGTGGCGCGACCAGCTCGCCTGGGACCCATCGGCGCTCCGCCAGCGCAAGGCGCACGCGAGCGACGCGCGCGCGAAGGACGCGGAGGCGCACTTTCAGGTGACCGAGCAGTTCGCGGACGCCGCCATGATCGAGGTCGCGCTGGTCACCGGCAAGCGCAACCAGATTCGCGTGCAGGCCGCGCTGCGCGGCCACCCGCTGCTTGGAGAGCGGCAGTATCGTTTCGACGCGCCGCCGGAACCACCGGCGCTGCCGCGTATCAACCGCCAGGCGCTGCACGCGTGGAAACTCGGATTCATCCATCCGACCAGTCGCACACGAGTGGCGTACACCTCGCCGCTGCCGGAGGATCTCGCCGCGCTACTGGCGGCCTTGCGACGAAGCTGACGACGGGACTACTTGCCCATCAGATCAAGCACGGCCAGCGTGGTGGCCTTGATGCCGCTGCGGATCGCCGGCTCGGGCAGCGGGGCGAAGAGCGCTGAATGCAGGGCCGGCAGCGGCGTGCCGCTCGCCGCGTGCGCTTTCAGGACCGCCGGATCGACCGCGCCGATCCGGAACTGCACGACCGGAATCTTGCCGTCGAGTCCGAGGTGGCCCACGTCCTCGCTGACCATTTCCGGCGGAATCTGGCGCACGTGCGCCGCGCCGAACGCGCCTTCCCACACCTTCGCGAGCCGCGCGGTCAGCGCCGGATCGTTGTAGAGCGCGTCGCCGCGCTCGGTTTTCGAAACCGTGACGATCGGCATGCGGTCATCCGGAATGCCGGCCGCAATCGCCAGGCCGCGCGCGATGCGCTGAATCGAGGCGAGCACGTGCTCCCGCACTTCCTTCTTGTACGTGCGCACGGTGAGCTGCAGCACGACCTCGTCAGGAATTACGTTGCGCTTCGCGCCGCCGTGGATCGATCCGACGGTGACGACGGTTGGATCGAGGGGCGAGAGTTCGCGGCTGACGATAGTCTGCAGCGCGAGCACCAGTTGCGCCGCGAGCACGATCGGATCCTTCGTGTGATCCGGCATCGCGCCGTGGCCACCGACGCCGCGAACCGTGATGTCCACCGAATCGATGTTGGCGAGCGCGAACCCGGACGCGTAGGCCACCATGCCGGATTCGAGATCCGACGAATCGTGAAACGCGAGCACGTAATCGGGCTGGCCCACGCGCTGGTAGAGATTGTCGCGCAGGAGCGCGTCAGCGCCGGTGCCCGTTTCCTCGGCGGGCTGGCCCAGCATGATCAGCGTGCCGTGCCAGCGGTCCTTCATCGCGACGAACAGGCGCGCCGTGCCGAGAAACGACGTCATGTGAATGTCGTGGCCGCACGCGTGCATGACGCCGACCATCTGGCCGTCAGCGTTCTTCGTCTGCGCTTTGCTGGCGTATGGGAGACCGGTATTTTCGGTGACGGGCAGCGCGTCGAGCTCCGTGCGGACGAGGACCGTCGGCCCGTTGCCGTTCTTCATCACGGCCGCCACGCCGTCACCGGTCATCGCAGGATCGAGATACTTGCCGAGGTGCTCGGTGACGGTGAAGCCCAGCCCGCGCAATTCACCGGCGATGAACGCCGCGGTCTTCTCCTCGTGTCCGGACAACTCCGGCGCCGCGTGAAGCGTCTTGTAGGTGCCCAGCAGCGCGGGCAACTCGCGTTCGATTCGCGAATCAAGATCGGACTGGGCGATCGCCGCCCCTCCGGCAAACACGGCGAGCGAGGCAACGACAACGGCACTGCGGCGAAACATGGGAACCTCCGGCATGGGATGTGATGGGCGCGATTGTACAGTGCGGCGCGGTCGGTTCTCCTAGTACCGAATCCGCGTCAGCGTCTTCGTCGCGGGCACGTAGAGGAACAGGTTGTCGTACTCGGTGTCGCCGATCGCCACGTCGGGGCCGCCGAGCGCCTTGATGATCGACGCCACGGTATTGGAGTGACCGACGACGAAGACCGTGTCGTTCGCGTGCGCCTTGATCTTCTCAATCACCGTGGCCGTCCGCGCGGCGGCGACCACTTCCGGCGTGAGTTTCAGCTTCGCCGCAAGCGGGGCCGCCGTGGCCTTCGTGCGGCGATACTCGGTCGTGAAGATTGCCGTGACGCCGGCGTCGGCCAGCATCGACGCCAGCTTCTCGGCGCGCGCCGCGCCGGCCGCCGACAGCGGCGGATCCGACGCGCCCATCGTCGCCTGTCCGTCGGCGCGCTCGGCGTGGCGGGTCAGGATCACCATCTTCTGCGCGGACGCGAGCGCGGGAATGAGCGTCATGGCCACCAGCATCGCTCCTGGGATCAGTGCTCTCATTGCGGACCTTCCGGGACCAGCTTACGTTCTCACGACCGGGTCGCCCGCGGATCGTCGTCGCGCCGAGACGAGGATGGCGATCCCCACCAGGTTCATCGCCACGATCACGGTCGTGATCTTGAACGCGAACGTCGTCACGCTCGCGACCGTGATGATCGGGAAGACCGAGAGCGCGATGTAGAGCAGCGTCATCAACAATCCCGACGCCGACGCCACCTTCAGCCAGAGCGGCGGCCGCGGCGTGACGCCGCGCAGGCCGAACAGCGGAATGGCGAACATCACGACGTAGGTCAGCGCGTAGAACGTGCCGCCGGCGTTGAAGAGCAGCTGGAACGCCTCGGCCTGCCCGACGCCCACATTGCTCAGCACCGACAGCCCGAACGCGCACGCGCCGACGAGCAGGATCGAGTTCACCGGGGTCTGATACTTCGCGTGCAGGCGGCTGAACCACGCCGGCAGCATGCGGTCCCAGCCGGCGACCATCGGCAGGCGCGTGACGGCGGTAAAGCTCACGCTCACCTGTGCCACGCGCATGGCCAGCGTCATCAGGATCGCGATCGTGACAAGTGGCCCGGCGAGGCCGAACGGCCCGAAGCCGGCGCGCAGCACCTGTGGTAGCGGGCCGATGAGGTCGATGTCGTTGGTCGGGATGAACGCAACAACGGTGCTCGTGCCGAGCACGAACATGATCGCGATCACCGGCGCGGCGATGAGCACCGACCGCCCAACCGAGCGCGCCGGCGCCCGTGTCTCGCCCGCGAGAATGGCGATGTACTCGAATCCGCCCAGCGCGCCGAAGCCCAGCTTGCCGAGGATGTTCAGGTTGTACAAGGAGAACGACGGGAGGCTCGTGCGGAACGGATGGTACGCATGCAGCGTGCCGGTGACAAGACCGAGGATCGGCAACAGCAGCAGCGCGCCGAAGACGACGAGCATCATGACGCCGCCGGCGTTGTGCACCCACTTGCCCACCGCCAGCCCGATCGTGGACGCGACCATCATCAGCGCCAGGATCACCGCCGACGACAACGCCACGAACCACGTGCTCGACGTCATCCACGCGGCGCCCGGCCCGAGCGCGTAAGAGAGGTAGGTCGCGCACTGCAGACCTATCTCCGACGTGAACACGATCACGTAGAGCCAGAGGTTCCACGCGAGCATGAAGCCGACGGTCTGGTTGAAGCCGAGCTTCGCCCACTGGTACAGGCCGCCCTCGAGCGGCATCAACCGATTGAGGTACATCACCACGGCGGCCGACGGCAGATAGAACAGCACGAGCGCGAGCAGCCAGAAGACGACATGCGACGACCCGAGCTTGCCGGCCACACCGATCCAGGTCAGGCCGACGATGAAGAGGATCTGCGTGAGGGCGAGGTCGCGCACGCCGAGTTCCCGCTTGAGCGTCGCGCTGTGCGCCTCGACATTCGCCTCGGCGCGCTCGAGTTCCGACGTCATCGCCGCACCTCGCCGAGCAGGTCCCAGCAGCGCGCCCACGCCTCGAGCCCTTCGTGTAGACGGTGCACGCGGAAGAACTCGTTCGGCGCGTGGTAGTCCTCGTCGGCGGTGGAGAACGAGAAGAAAACGGTGTCGAGCCCCATGTGTCGCTGGAAGAGTTCAGAGATCGGCACGGTGCCTCCCATGCGAACGACCAGCGGATGCACGCCGTACACGGCATGCAGCGCGGCGTCCGCGGCCTTCAACGCGAAATGATCCGTGGCAATGTGGGCCGCGCGCGAGCCGTGATCGGCGGGCGCGATCGACAGCCGCGTGCCCGGCGGGACATGCGCTTCGAGGTGGCGCGTCACGAGCGTGATGATCTCGTCCGGATCCTGATCGGGCACGAGGCGGCACGTGATCTTGGCGTGGGCCTCGCTCGGAATCACCGTCTTCTGCCCCGGCCCCTCGTATCCGCCCCACAGGCCATTGACCTCGAGCGTCGGCCGGGTCCACTGGCGTTCCAGCGTCGTGTAGCCAGGCTCGCCAACGCCCTCGGACGCGCCGACTTGCTCGAGATACGCCGGCTCGTCGAACGGCAGTGCCGCGATGGCGGCGCGCTCCGCGGCTGACAGTTCACGCACGCGATCGTAGAAGCCGGCGACGGCGACACGGCCGTTCGATTCGTGCAGGGAGGCAATGAGCCGCGCCATCGCGTGCAACGGGTTGGCCACGCCGCCGCCGTGCCGGCCCGAGTGCAGATCCTTCGACGCGCCCGTCAGCGTCAGCTCGAGTCCCGCGAGCCCGCGGCTCGCCACGGTGAGCGACGGCTCGTTGATGCGCCACATCGCGCCGTCGGCCGACAGCACGACGTCGGCGGCCAGCAGGTCCTCGTGCTGCTCGATGAACGCCTCGAGATGACGGCTGCCGATTTCCTCTTCGCCTTCGAACATGAACTTGACGTTGATCGGCACCGCGCCGGTCACCGCGAAAAACGCTTCCGCGACCTTGATCGGGATCAGCATCGGTCCCTTGTCGTCGGAGACGCCGCGGGCATACAACCGGCCGTCACGCACCGTCGGCGTCCACGGCGGCGTCTGCCATTTCTCGAGCGGATCGGGCGGCTGCACGTCGTAGTGGCCGTACACCAGCACGGTCAACTTGCCCGGCGCGCCCAGCCACTCGCCATACACCACGGGATTTCCCGGCGTGTCGATCGTGCGGACGGTCAGCGGCCCCGCCGCGGCCAGCGCGTCGGCGACCCACGTCGCCGCCGCGCGCATATCCGCCGCGTGCGCGGGATCGGTGCTCACGCTGGGAATGGTCGCGAACTCGATCAGCTCGTCGAGGATGCGGTCGTGATGCGTCTTGAGATGCGCGAGAACCTCGGCGTTGGCTGTCATTTGCCGCCGTCGATAGACAGCACCTGGCCGGTGATCCAGTTGGCCCGCTCCGACGCGAAGAAGAGCACGCCGTTCGCGATGTCCTCGGGCGTGCCCAGGCGCTTCAACGCAATGCGATCGATGAGCGCGCGCTGGCCGTCCTCGCCGTACGACGCCCATTGCCGCTCGGTCGTGGGGTTGGAGCGCACGAAACCCGGCGCGATGTTGTTGACGGTGATGCCCCACGGTCCCAGCTCATGCGCGAGCTGCCGCGTGAGGCCGATCTGCGCGGCCTTCGCCGACGCGTACGCCTGAATGCCGGTGAGGCTGATCCCGAGCCCCGCGCCACTCGAGATATTGACGATGCGGCCGTAGCGCGCGGCTTTCATGCCGGGCGCGACGGCCTGCGAGAAGTAGAACGCGCCCGTCACGTTGACGTTGAAGATGTCCTGCCACTGCTCCGGCGTCACGTCCTCGAGCGGTTGCCCCACCTGCCCCAGGACGCCGCCGGCGTTATTGACGAGGATGTCGACGTGCCCTGCGGCCGCCGATGCGTCCGCGACAAGTCCATCCACGGCGCGCTTGTCGCGCACGTCGACAACGCGCGCAGTGCACGTGCCGCCATCGGCGCGGCCGCGTCGTTCGGTTTCTCCGAGCTCGTCCTCGACCAGGTCGCACGCCCACACGGTCGCGCCGCGGGCGGCGAAGGCGACGCTGATCGCGCGCCCGAATCCATGCGCCGCGCCCGTGACGATCACCGTCCGGCCTTTGAACTCGGGAATCATTTATCGACTCCTTTCAGGTTGGCGTCGGCGAGCAGGTCGAGCGTGCCGAGCGACTGGAGGCGGACGCCCGTTTCGATGTCGTGGATCAGCTCGACGAGGCGGTCGGTGAGCGGCGTGGCCAC